>NZ_JBHXLU010000007.1:0-21601 GCF_042720695.1 Streptomyces sp. NPDC058457
CTGGTTCTCACTGTCCGGGACAACGGCGTCGGTATCCCGCCCGACGGTCGTCGTAGCGGGCTGCGCAACATGGCGGAGCGGGCGGCGGAACTCGGCGGCCGACTGGAATGGGACTGCCCCGGAGGTCCTGGAGACCCCGGAGGCCCCGGGGGTTCCGGAGATCCGCAGGGTGGCGGTACGACGCTGGTGTGGCGGGTGCCGGTGGCGAGGCCGTAGCGTCGAATTGGCGGCGCCGCCCGGCTCGCCGCCCCGGCTGCCCGGTCCCGGGTGGACCGGGACCGGAAACGGGACCGTTCGGCCCATGCCCGCAGGGCATGGATGAACGATTCTGAGGGTGTCGGACCACGGCAGCCGAACCCTGGAGGTCGCCATGACCGGCACTCCGCACGTCGTGAGCGACGTGATGACCCACACCGTCCTCGCCCTGCGCCACGGCGCGGCCTTCAAGGACATCGTGAAGGCCATGCAGCAGTGGCACGTGAGCGCGGCCCCCGTCCTCGACGACGACGGCCGCGTCGTCGGTGTCGTCTCGGAGGCCGACCTGCTGCGCAAGGAGCAGGCCCGCGCCGACGCGCCCGGCCGTCGGCCCGAGTCCGACCGCGCCAAGGAGACGGCGGTCACCGCCGAGGAGCTGATGACCGTCCCGGCGATCACCGTCCACCCCGGGGCCACGCTGCCCGAGGCCGCGCGCACGATGGCCCGGCACGGCGTCAAACGGCTTCCGGTGGTCGACGCGGACGGCCTGTTGCGGGGTGTCGTGAGCCGAGCCGACCTGCTGAAGGTGTTCCTGCGGGACGACGAGGACATCGCGGACGAGATCCGGCGCGAGATCGTCCCGCACCTCTTCCCCGACTCGGCCGAGCCGGTGCGGGTGCGGGTCCGCGACGGCGTCGTCACCCTCACCGGCCGCGTCCCGGACACCGCACTGGTGCCGGTGGCCACCGGGTGGGTGCGGGGCGTCGACGGCGTGGTCGCCGTGGACTGCGCGCTGGCGGGCCCGCCCCGCCGCCCCGACCTGGACCCCGACCTTCCCGACCCGCAGCACGTCCCACCGGCCTGAGCCCCGCAACCCGCGGCCGCCCGTGGCCGTACACCCCGGACCCCGGAAACCGGACCCCGGAAGGAGGCGCCGGACCATGACCAGGAAGCGTCGCGTACGCGTTACCAGGAGACCGCTCTGGCGCTGGCGGCACAATCCGCTGCGGCGCCACAGCGACGTCGTGGAAGCCTGGATCGTGCTCGCCGTCTGGACCCTGGCCCTCCTCGGCGGGCTGCTCGCCGGAGGGGCGGCCGGCGCGGCCGTGCACCGGAGCTTCGCCGACCGACGCGCCGCCACCCACCCGGTTTCGGCCCGGCTGACCGAGAACGCGGCGGACGGCTCACCCGTCCTCGCCGGCTACGACGTGGGGAAGTCGTGGGTCACCGTGCGCTGGACGGCCGCGGACGGCTCCACCCGCACCGGCCTGGCCAAGGCCCTGCCCACGGCCGAGGCGGGCAGCCGGTTGCAGGTCTGGGTGAACCAGGGTGAACAACTGGTCGGCCCGCCGCCGAGCGGGGCCGAGGTCACCTGCGAATCCTTGGCGACCGCCGCCCTCGTGGCCCCGCTCGTCGCCACCGCGGTGTGGGGCGGCGGATGGGTGGTCCGCCGGCAGCTGATACGGCGCCGCCTCGCCGAATGGGACGCGGAATGGCGGCAGATCGGACCCCAGTGGCGGAACTTCAGCGGCGGCAAGGGATGACGGCGGGACGGGACCCGACACCCGCCCCGACCGACGCCGACGGGCCGTCCGGGCCCCGGGAAGGCACGCAGTCGTACCCTGTCGGACGGCACCGGCGTACCGCGGTCGCGGTACCGGCATCTGCCGCGCCTGGGCGACGAGCGAGCCGCGGGGCACTGCCTGGTCTGTCGCCATGAAGAGCCCGAGCCGATCCGTGCGGAGTGCCCCTCGGATGAGAGAGGCCCGTCTGATCGGCTCTGTGGTTCTGCTGGGCATCGGCGCCGATTTCCTCGATCCCGTGGGGCTCCGCCGGCCGGACCTGCTGGACATGTCGTCGTACGCCTCTCCGGCGACGTGATCGTGGCCACCGAGCCGGCGCATCTGAGCGGACTCACGCCCCGCGAACACGAGGTGCTCGCCCTCGTCGCGGGCGGTCTGACGAACGACGACATCTCCCAGCGCCTCGGACTGAGCCGGCACACCGTCAAGACCCACGTGAACCGGGCCAGGGGCAAACTCGGCGACCCCGGCCACGCCCGGCACGCCGCGGACAGCTTTCTCGCCCTGCTCGGCAAGGACCCCCGTACCGCCTCTGTCCCGGACATCCTGGACGCCCAGAGCACCGTCTCCAGCGAGGCTGCGGGCGGGCTCGGGCTCAACTCCGCCCCCAGTTCATGCCGGTCGCGGGCGTCGCCCCGCTCCCGGACGAGGCCGGCCGGACCGAGTGCCTCACCCGGCGGGCACCCGGCCTGGACGTCATCATCGGCATCACCGAACGGGAGACGGCCGCCTTCTACGAGGTGAACCCGGTGGTGCGCCGGCTGCGCGAGGTCCCCGGCGTGGGCCCCGGGCTCGCCGACGGCGTGGAACACGTCGTGGGCCACTTCGCCTTCGACCGCCCCTCCCGCAGGCTGGCCGCCCAGCTCAGCGGCGCCGGCGCCCGCGTCTGGACCTACCGGTTCGACTACGCCGCCCCCGACTCCGCCTTCGGCGCCGCCCGGCCGGAGGACATGGAGGGCCTCAGCCGGCGGGTCCGCACCGCCTGGCTCGACTTCGTCCGCACGGGCACGCCCGGCACGGACACTCCGTGGCCGCAGCACACCGGACACTCGGACTCCACGTACCACTGGAGCGCTTGAGCGGGTCCGCCGAAGTCCGCTGCGGTTCCGCAGCGCCCTGAAGGGGCGCGGGGCCGTATCCGATATGCGGCTACCGCCGCGATGGGGGTCTCCCCGGGTTCGAGCGAAGCCGAGAACTCGGGTTAGCGACCAGCCACGACGGCGCCGCAGTCGACAGACGGCATGTCGCGGCAGTTCCAGCGGAGCGCTCAGCGGCCGCCCCATGTCCTGCCGGTTCATCAGGCAGGCATCGAGACAGAGGAGTTCGACATGCGTATCGACGTGCACGCCCACCTGTGGAGCGAGCCGTACCTGGACCTGCTGAAGGAGTCCGGCAACACGGCCACCGACGTCCACCGCGGCCTCGGCGCGGGCGCGACCGGGCAGGAGTTGGAAGCCCGGTTCGCGCTGATGGACTCGGCCGGGATCGACCTGCAGGTGCTGTCGGCGACCCCGGCCTCCCCGCACTTCGCCGACCTGGTGGCCGCGGTGCGGGCCGCGCGGGTCGTCAACGACGAGTACGCCGAGGTGGTTGGACGGTTCCCGGACCGTTTCCGGACGTTCGCCTCGCTGCCGTTCCCGCACCCCGACGCGGCCCTGGCCGAGCTGGACCGGGCGCTGGGGGAGCTGGAGATGCTCGGTGCGGCCATCACCACCTCGGTGCTGGGCCGTTCAGTGGCCGACCCGGCGTACGAGCCGGTCTTCGCCGAGCTGGACCGGCCCTGCGCGCGGCCGTCGAGACGTTCGGGGCGTGCGGCCCAGCGCCGGACAGGGCTGGGGAAAGTCGGTCCGGTCAAACGCAAGAATCTTGCGTTAATGTGTCCGTCATGACTACCGACCCGGTGCGCCGGCGTCCCGGCGGCCGCAGCGCCAAGGTCCGCTCCGCGGTCACGGCGGCCACCCTCGAACTGCTCGCGGAGTCCGGCCCCGAGAAACTGAGCATCGCGGAGGTCGCCGCGCGGGCCGGGGTGCACGAGACCTCGATCTACCGGCGCTGGAAGACCCGCGAACGACTCGTCCTCGACTCGATGATCGAGCTCAGCGCCGAACTGCTCGCGGTGCCCGACACGGGTTCACTGCGCGGGGACCTGGTCGCCCTGGGGCAGAAGATCGTCGGCTACGGAACCTCTCCGCTGGGTTCGGCACTCGTCCGGAGCCTCGCCACCCACGAGGACGACGCCGACACCGCCCCGATCCGGCACGAGTTCTGGGAGAGCCGCCTCACCGGGGCCGAGGTCATGATGGAACGCGCCAAGGCCCGGGGCGAACTCCCCGCCCACGTCGACAGTCGCACGCTGCTGGAACTGTTCGTCTCGCCGATCCACTTCAGACTGCTGCTGACCCGTCAGCCCGTCGACAGCCGCTACCTGGAGCGGATCGCCGAGATCACGGTCGCGGGCGCGGCGGCGACCCCGCCGACCTGAGCCGCGGCAGCGCGAAGGAGCCGCACCGCACTCCGCCCTCGTCGAATCCCTGGTCGATTCCCTGGTCGAATCCAGAGCTGAATCCAGTGCTGAATCCCTCGTCGGAGCCCGGCGGCCCGACCGGCGTCGGGCCGCCGCCCCGAACCGCCGCCGCTCCGAACCGACCCGCCCCGACACGAACACGACGGGAAGCTCCATGACATCCCTCGCAACTCCGGCCGGAGAAGGCGCCGCCCACCTCGCTGCCGGGACCGGTGCGGGTCCGGGCGCCCGCCTGGTCGGGCGGTCGGCGGAACTGGCCCTCCTCGACGGGTTCCTCGCCTCCGCCGTCACCCGGGGTGCCGCGCTGATGCTGACCGGGGACGCGGGCGTGGGCAAGAGCGCCCTGCTGGACGCCGCGGCGGGGCGGGCGTGCGAGCGGGGATTCCGGGTCGTCCGGGTCGTGGGCTCGCCCTTCGAGGAGAGCGTCAGCTTCTCGGCCCTGCACCAGATGCTCCAGCCGCTGACGGACGAGCTGTCCGTACTGCCCGCGCGCCAGGCGAGGACGCTCCGGGCCGCCCTCGGTCTGTCCGACGGGCAGCCGGCCGAACTCCTCGCCGTCGCCGGTGCCGTCCACACCCTGCTGTCCCGGACCGCGGCCAGGACCGGGCCCGTCGCGCTGGTCGTCGACCAGGTGACCTGGCTCGACCGTCCCAGCGCGGTCGTCCTGGCGAATCTCGCCCGCCATATCCGTACCAGCCCGCTGGCCCTGCTGGCCGCCTCCCGGACCGGCGACGAGTCCTACCTGGGCGGCACCGGGCTGCCCACCCACGAGGTCCGGCCGCTGGACGCGGAGTCCGCGCACCGGCTGGTGACGGAACGGTTCCCGGCCATGACGCCGAGGGTCCGCCGACGGCTGGTCACCGAGGCCGCCGGCAACCCGCTCGCCCTGCTCGAACTGCCGGCCTCCCTCGACGAGGCCCAACTGACGGAACGCGGGCCGCTGCCGGCCGCGCTGCCCCTGTCGGAACGGCTGCAGAAGATCTACGGCGTCCGGGTCGGCGCCCTGCCGGAACCGGCGCGGGAACTGCTGCTGCTCGCCGTCCTCGACGGCTCCGGCGACCTGGGCATCCTGCAATGGGCCGGGAGCGGCGACGTCCTGGCCGCACTCGCCCCCGCCGAGCAGGCGGGTCTGGTGCGGGTGGACGCCGCGTCGGGCCGGCTCGTCTTCCGGCATCCGCTGACCCGGTCCGCGGTCCTGGAGCTGTCGACGAGCGCCGAACGCAGGCGCGGGCATCTGGCCCTGGCCCGCGAGTTCCCGGAGGGATCCGAACACCGGGCCCGGCACCTGGCCGACGCCACGATCGGGCCGGACGACGCGGTGGCCGGCCTCCTGTACGAGGTCGCCCACCGCACCCTGAGCCGCGGAGACGCCGTCGGTGCCATCACCACCCTGCTGCGCGCCTCCGAGCTGAGCCTCGACGGGGCGGCGAAGGCCAGGATGCTGACCGAGGCGGCCTGCCTGGGCGCCAACATCACCGGCGATCTGCGCAACGTACGTGCCCTGCTGGCCGACGCCGCGCTCGCCGATCCCGACGACTCCGACTCGGTGGCCGCCGCGACCGCCGCGGCCAGCCAGCTCGTCAACGGAGAGGGCGATGCCGACACCGCCCACAAACTCCTCGTCGCCGCCATCGGCGGCAGGGGCCCGCAGCACCGGTTCTGCACCGATGTCCTGCACGAAGCGGTCCTCACCCTGGTCCGGGTGTGCTTCTACAGCGGCCGGCCGGAGCTGTGGCAGGACTTCGACAGCGCGGTGCGCGAAACCCCGTCGGCGGCCGCCGAGCCGCTGCTGCCGGTGCTCCGCGGCGCCCTCGGGGATCCCGCGCACGCGGCGCTGCCCGTGCTGGACACGCTCGACGGCCTCGTCGCGGACCTGTACGACGAGACCGACCTCAGACGGATCATCGGTGTGGCTGCCGCCGCCGCCTTCGTCGACCGCCTGCCCGGCTGCCGCGGCGCCCTGCGCCGGGTCGTCGACAGCGGCCGCGACGGAGGAGCCGTCGCCGCGGCGATCGAGGCGAGTTTCATGCTGGCGAACGACGCCTACTTCTCCGGGCAGTGGGCCGACATACCGGAGCTGACCGAGGAGGGGCTGCGCTGGTGCGACCGGCACAGCTACCGGCTCACGGCGCAGCCCTGCCGGTACCTGCGGGGCCTGCTGGCCGCCGCCCAGGGCGACACCCGCACCGCGCTGACCGTCGCCGACCGCCTCGTGTCCTGGGGCGGCCCCCGGAGACTGGACACGCTGGGCGTGTACGCCGCCCACATCAGGGCGCTGTGCGCGCTCGGCAGCGCCGACTTCGAGAGCGCGTACCGGCACCTGGCGACGGTCGTCACCCCGGGCGAGCTCCCGCCGTACCAGCCCCATGCCCTCTGGTTCTTCCTGGACTTCGCCGAGACCGCGGCCCGCACCGGCCGCCACGCGGAGGCCGCCGCCCACGTGGCCGCGGTCGGCGAGACCCAGATCCCCGCCCTCTCGCCCCGGCTGGCGATGCTGACCGACGCCGCCCGCGCCGTCGCCACACCGGACGTCGTCGCCCACGACCTGTTCGAGAGCGCCATCGCCACCCCCGACGCCCAGCGCTGGCCCTTCGAATGGGCACGGATCCGCCTGCTCTACGGCGAACGGCTGCGCAGGGCCAAGGCCGGAGGGGCGGCCCGGGGCCATCTCGACGCCGCGCTCACCACCTTCCAGAGCCTGGGCGCCGTACCGTGGGCGGCACGGGCCGCGAACGAACTGCGGGCCAGCGGCATCGCCGTCCCCGGCAGGGCGCCCGGTGCGGACCGCCCGGCCCTGCTCACCCCGCAGGAACTGCAGATGGCCCAGCTGGCCGCGACCGGGCTGACCAACAAGCAGATCGCCGCCCGGCTCTACCTCTCGCCCCGCACGGTGGCCGCGCATCTGCGCAGCGCATTCCCCAAACTCGGCGTCTCCTCCCGCGCCGGCCTGCGCGACGCGCTCACCGGCCGGACCCGGGACGGGCTGTGCTGAGCAGCATGTACGGAGCGCGGCCCGACCCGGCCGCCCGGCCGGGCCCGGCCACGGCGGGGGTCTCTGTGGTCGGCGAGCCGAAACCGGCACCGGTGAGCAGGGCGGTGTAGGCGGACAGGGAGCGGTAGTGGCAGACGGTCGTGACGGAGCCGCCGTCGAGCCGGCGCAGTTCGGTGGGCAGGGGCGCGCCCTCCGGGTAGGAGGCGCCGGGCTCGCCGTACCGCAGCGTGGCGAACTGTTCCCCCACCGCGCCCGGGTTGAGGTCGGCGAGGCCATAGGGGGCGCGGGGCCGGAGCACCCGGTGGATCTCGGCGGTCAGCGCGGCCAGCCGCAGGTCGTCGGGGTCGGTGCGGTAGGCCAGGCAGCAGACGGCCGCGTCGACAGTGCCGTCCGGGATCCAGGCCGGCGAACGGCCGTCGAAGAGGCGGTAGCCGACGCGTGGGTGGGGACGGTCGGCGCGGGCGATGTCCAGCATGTGCACCGAGGGGTCGACGCCCTGCACCGACCCGCCGCCCACGTCGGCGAGTTCCACGGCCCCACCAGTCCCTCGATCGGGTGACCCGGGAGCCCGGCCCGCCGCTCCCGCCGGGGTCACCGGGCGGCGGCGGCCTCCTGGGTTATCTGCTCGAACCGGGCGCCCATCGCCTCGGACAGCGCCTGCGCGGCCGACAACGGGCGCACCATCACCGTGAGCTCGTCGATCTTCCCGTCCTCGTCGAAGTGCAGGAAGTCGCAGCCCTGGAGCTTCTTGCCGGCGACCGTCGCCGTGAACACGAAGGCGTGGTCGCGGCCGTCCGGGTTCGCGATCTCCCGGACGTAGGAGAAGTCCTCGAACACCTGCGACACCGCCCGCAGGATCGCGGCCGTGATCGGCTTGCCCGGGTACGGCTTGAACGCGACCGGGCTGGTGAAGACGACGTCGTCGGACAGCAGGGCGGCCACGGCGTCCATGTCGTGGTTCTCGACGGCCTCGCGGAAGGGGTGCACGGGGTGCATGGGGTCCACCTCACCTATTCAAAAAGTTGAGTAGGCGCATGCTAGCGTGCACGCATGGCTCTGCGGAATGCGGTGATGGCCGCCCTTCTGGAGGGCGAGGCCTCCGGATACGACCTCGCCAAGGGATTCGACGCGACGGTCGCCAACTTCTGGACGGCGACGCCCCAGCAGCTCTACCGCGAACTGGAGCGTATGGAGGCCGAGGGGCTGGTCACCGCCCGCGTCGTCGAGCAGGAACGCCGCCCGAACAAGAGGCTGTTCTCCCTCACCCGGGCCGGACGTGACGCGGTCCGCGCGTACACGGCCGAGCCCCCGGCCCGGCCGTCCGTGGTCCGCGACGAACTGCTGGTCAAGGTGCAGTGCGCGGACGCGGGCGACCTCGACGCGGTCCGCACCGCCGTCGCCGGGCGTATGGAGTGGGCCACCGCCAAACTGGTCCGCTACGAACGGATCCGGCAGCGCCTGCTCGCCGGCCGATCGGAGGAGGCGTACTTCGCCGAGGCGGAGCGCATCGGTCCCTACCTCACCCTGCTGCGCGGGATGTCCTTCGAGCGGGAGAACCTGCAGTGGGGGGAGCTGGCGCTGCGCAGACTCGAACAGCGGGCGGCCCTGGATAATCAACAAAGTGAGTAGCAATACGTAAAGACGGGGTGCCCAGCGAGTCGGGCACCCCGCGGTCGGCTCAGGTCAGCAGGTCGCCACCCCCGGCAGCCAGGCCGGGCCCTTGATGTAGATGTTCCTCATCCACGCGCCGTTGGTCAGCTTGGCCCAGGCGTCGTTGGTGTAGCCCTCGGCGGTCACCGTCTGGGCGTGCGCCTGGCAGACCACGTTGACCGTCGTAGGCTGCGCGAAGTAGTCCACGACACCGGCGTTCACGTTCGGCTCGCTGTGCGTGCGCACGCCCGTGCCCCAGGTCTGGAACGCCGTGCTGCCCCCGCTCGGCGGCGGCGGGTTGTCGCCCCCGCAGTCCGGGATGCCGGGCAGCTCGGCCGGGCCCTTGATGTAGATGTTGGTCATCCAGGAGCCGTCGGCCAGCTTGGCCCAGATGTCGTTGGTGTAGCCCTCGGCGGACACCTCCTCCGCGTGCTCCTGGCACTGGACGGAGACCTGCGTGGGACCGGCGAAGGTGTCGACGACCGAGGCGTGCACGCTCGGCGTGGAGTGCGTGTGCACCCCCGTGCCCCAGGTCTCGAACGTCGTACCGCCGTTCGCCGGCGGCGGCACCGGAGTGCCGGACGGGTTGATACGGATCGCGCCCGCGTAGTCGCCGCCCGTGCGGACCGGGGTCACCCGGATGTGGGTGCCCGACTCGTACGCCTCGACCATCTGCCCCGCGCCCAGGTACATGGCGACGTGGTGGATGTACCCGCTGCCCCAGAACATCAGGTCACCGGGGACCAGGGGAGCGGTGCCCTGGCCCGCCGAGAAGCGGGCCGAGGCCTGCGGGCTGTGGAACTGGTCGTCGGCGGTGCCGTTGAGCAGGTCATGTCCGGTCGCCCGGTAGTAGGCGTACCGCATCAGGCCCGAACAGTCGAAGCCCTTGCGCTCGTTGTCGTGCAGGCTGTCCGGGTCGGAGCCGTCGTAGTAGCCGTACGTGGCACCCGGTGTGGCGCCGTGGCCGCCGCCCCAGCTGTACCAGACGCCGATCTGGGAGCAGGCCGCCTGGACGGCGGCCTGCGCGGTGGCCGAGGCGCCGGAGGCCAGCACACCGCAGGCGGTGTCCTGGGCGGCGGCATGCGCGGTGACGGGCAGCAGCGGGGCCATCGCGAGGGCCGCGACCGCCGCGAGCGTCCTGGCAGGCGTGGTGAGGTTCAAGGTGTACGTCCTTCGTCGACTCGGAGCCGGGTGCGGGGGTCGGGCGGATCCACCGGGTGCCGCGCCCCACCCCCGTCGGGGCGCGGCACCCGGAGCTCAACCGGCCAGCGCCGCGCGCATCTTGGCCAGCGCCCGCATGCGGTTGCGCTGGACGGTGCCGCGATGGGCGCCGAGCCGTTCCCCGGCCGTGTCGTGGGTGAGCCCCTCCAGGTCGACGAGGATCACCGCGGCCGCCTCCTTCGGCGAGAGCAGGCTCAGCAGCGCGAGGGCGGTGGCCGAGGCCTCGTACATGCCGAGGCCGCCGTCCCAGCCGGCCTCCGGCAGCCGGTCGGTGGTGCGCTCCCGCCGGGACGGGTGCAGCCAGGAGTCGCGCAGCAGGTTCAGCGCGACCGTGCAGGTGTAGGCGTACGGATGCTGCTGGGGCGTCAGGTTCCTGGCCCGGGCCCGCCGGGAGAGCCGCAGGTACGTCTCCTGGAGGAGGTCGTCGGCGTCGTGCGGGTTGCCGGTCAGGGCGAGCAGCCGTCTGCGCAGTCTGGGCATGTCGGCGGTGAAGCCGGCGTCGAACTCGCCCGGGCTCATGGGCTCGAAGGCGTCGTCCACGTCGTCGCGCGGGTCCCGCGTACACGTGCCGCCGTGGTTTTCCATGGTCGTCCCCCGGATGGTCGTCGGTGGTGTGGGCGAGGTGTCCGGTCCGTCGGTCAGGCGGGCCGGACGGGTGTGGCGGCGGGCCCGTAGCGGGCGGCCGGTGCCCCGCTCAGCAGGGCCCAGTACCGGTCGCCGTAGGACCAGTGCCACCACTCCGTGGGGTAGTTGACGAAGCCGGCCGTGGTCAGCGCCCGGCCCATCAACACCCGGTTGGCGCGCCCCTCGGCACCGACGCTCGGTGCCCCGGTACGGCACGCACCGGCGCTCTCCTCCGGGGTGGCGTTGACCTCCGTGCCCAGCGGCAGCTCGGTGCCGTCGGCGGTGCACAGGGTCAGGTCCACCGCCCCGCCGCTCACGTGCGGGGCCACCTCCGGCGGGGAGATGTAGGCGCTGGCCAGCTCGCGGATCCGGTCCGGACCGGCGTCGGGGTGGGCCGCGCGCAGGGTCGCCGCGTACTGCTCGAAGTAGCGGCGCTGCAGTTCGGGCGGCCGGAACCCCTCGACCACCAGGAACCGGATCCCGGCGGGCAGCAGGGACTGGGCCTGCAGCAGCCGGCGCAGCGCCCCGAGGCGCAGGTGCGCATAGCTGCCGTCGGCATCGGCCTGGCGGAGGTCGATCCGCAGGCCGGGTGTCTCCCGCAGGTCGACCAGAGGTTCACCGCACTCCTGCTCGGTGACCTCGGCGACCCGGGAGTCGGAGAGCGTGATGATGTCCGTCACGCAGAACAGCGTGCCCGGACCCCCTGCAATTGCTCTGCAGCTTCCCTGCAAGCGCGCCACCAGGGCTTCTGCAGCCGCAGTCGGGCCCCGTGCGTCCGCGGCACGGCTACGGCAGCTCGTCGCCCGCGTGCTCCTGCGCCTCCCGGCCGCCCAGCGACCGGAACACCTCCAGCGCCTCCGCGCGTGCCGCCCGGACCCGTTCCGTCTCGCCGTCCGCCGACCACACCGCGGTCAGGTCCCACAGCGTGCGGGCCCGCCACAGCGGCAGTCCCAACTCCGCCCAGAGTGCCGCCGCCAGTTCCAGCGGCTCCCGGGCCGCGTCGGGGTCGACTGCCGCCAGCCGCAGCTCCCCGAGCGTGCGCAGCACCAGCGCCTCGCCGAACCGGTCCTGGCGCTCCCGGGCCACCGCCAGGCAGCGGGCCAGCCGCAGGCCCGCCTCCGCCGTCCGTCCGGTGCGCAACTCCACCTTGGCCAGGGCCTGTTCGGTGTACATCACGCCGAAGGTGTCGTGCAGGCCGGTGAAGAGCCGCAGCGCGTCGCGGAGCAGCCGTTCGGCGTCTGCGTACTGTCCGTCGGCCCGGTCGCACAGGGCCAGCAGGCGCAGGGTGAGTCCCTCGCCGTGCAGGTCGGCCGCCGCCCGGTACAGCGCGAGGGCCCCGGACAGCGCCGCCCGGGCCCGCGGGCCGCGCCCCTGCTCGAGGTGCACATAGCCGATGCCGTACAGCACCCCCGCCCGGGCGCCGGCGTCGCCCGTGTCGCCGGACCGCTCCAGCGCGGCCTCCAGGAGCTCCAGCGCCTCGGCGTAGCGGGCCTGTTCGCGGCGGGCGGTGCCCATCCCGGCGAGTGCCACGGCCGACCCGTCCGGCACCCGTTCCCCGAACAGCCGCAGCGCGTCCGCGAAGTAGCTGTACGAGTCCTCGAAGCGGTCCTGCTCGTAACGGAGTCGGCCGAGCCCGGTGAGCAGCCAGGCCTCGCCCTCCACGTCCCCGCCGCGCCGCACCGCCGCCATGGCCGCGGTGTGCGCGCGGGACCAGGCGTCGAACTGGTTGTACAGCGCCGCCGAACTCGCGATCAGCGCCCCGGCGAGATCACGCGCGGTGCGGGCCATGCCGTGGTCGGCGCAGTGCGTCACGGCGGCCAGCAGCCCGGCCTGCTCGGCGGCGAACCAGGCCGCGGGCCGGGCGAGGAGCGCCTCCTCGGTCTCCGGGTCCAGCGGGCGGACGGCGGCCGGCTCGGGGAAGTGGCGGGCCGCGCCGCCGGGGCCCCGGGCGGCCGCCTTCCGGGCGAGGTCCAGCCAGCTCGCGGCCAGCCGCAGCACCGCGGCCGCCCGGTCCTCGGCGCTCTCCTCGACCAGGCAGCGCTCGCGGGCGTGTTCGCGGGCGAGGTCATGGATGCGGTAGCGGGCGAGGCCGGTGCCGTCCACGCCGATCACGTCGATGAAGTGGCAGTCCACCAGCCGCTCGACGGCCTCCTCGGCCTCCTCCGTCCCTATGCCGAGCAGCGGAGCGGCGATCCAGGCCGCGAAGTCCGGGAGGTCCAGCAGGGCGAGGCGGCGCAGGGCCCGGCGCTCCTGCGGGTCGAGGTCGGCGTAGCCGAGTTCCAGGCTGGTGCGCAACTCCAGGTCCCCGGCGCTGAGTTCGTTGAGCCGGCGGCGCTCGTCGCGCAGCCGTCCGGCGAGCCGGCCGGGTGCCCAGTGCGGGCGGGCCGCCAGACGGGCGCCGGCGATCCGCACCGCGAGCGGCAGCCGCCCGCACAGGGCGACGATCTCGGCGGCCTGCTCCGGCTCCGCCCCGGTCCGCCCGGCACCGGCCACCCGCCGCAGCAGGTCGAGGGCCTCGGCCTCGTCCGGGACGGCGAGGTCCAGATGGGCGGCGCCCTCCAGCGCCACCAGCCGGCGGCGGCTGGTGATCAGCACCGCCGAACCGGGGCCCGGCGGGAGCAGGGGCCGCAGGTGCGTCTCACCGGCCGCGTTGTCCAGGACGATCAGGGTCCGCCGGTGCCCGATGTGCGTGCGGTACAGGCCGGTCAGCTCCTCGACGCCGGACGGCAGCGTGTCCGGGGCGACGCCCATCGCCCGCAGCAGCCGGGCCAGCGCGTCGGCGGGTTCCAGCGGGGTGGTGTCGGCGGCCCGCAGGTCGACGAACAGCCGGCCGTCCGGGAAGAGTTCGGCGGTGCGGTGGCCGACGTGCACGGCGAGGGCCGTCTTGCCGATGCCGGAACGCCCGGAGATCACCGCGATCGGCGGCGCGGTCCGGCCGGTGTCGCCGACGCCCCGCACCAGCTCGGTCGCCCACTTGACCTGATCCGCCCGGCCCACGAAGTCGGCGATGTCGGGCGGGAGATGGGAGGGCGCGGGGCGCGGCCGCCCGCTCCTGGGAGCCGGTACCGGCCGGGTGGCCCGCCCGGTCCCCAGCACTCCGGTGTCATGGGTGAGGACGGCCTGGTGCACCGCCCGCAGCTCCGGTCCCGGGTCGATGCCGAGTTCGTCGCGGAGCACCGCGCGGCCCTCCTGGTAGACGCGCAGGGCGTCGGAGACCCGGCCGGTGCGGAACAGGGCGGTCATCAGCTGGCCGCGCGGCCGCTCGCGCAGCGGATGCGCGGCCACATGGGCGAGCAGCGGAGCGATGGTGCCGTCCGCGCGGTCCAGTTCCAGGGCCAGCCCGAAGGACTCCTCCTGGGCCACCAGCCGCAGTTCCGCGAGCCGGGCCGCCTCGATCCGGGCGAACGACTGGCCGAGCCCCTCCAGCGCCTCCCGGCCCCGCCACAGCCCCAGCGCCTCGGCGAGCACGTCGGCGGCCTCCTCCGTGCGCCCCAGGGACCGCCCGGCCGCGAGGAGTTCCTCGAAGCGGCGGGCGTCGACCCGGTCGGGGGCGAGCTCGGCGACGTAGCCCGGGGGCCGGGTGCGGATCACCTCGGCCGTGCCGACCCGGGCCAGGGCCCGGCGTACGGCGGAGACATGGGTGGCGACCAGGGCGCCCGCGGTGGCCGGTGCCTCCTCGTCCCAGACGAAGTCCACCAGGCGCTCGGTGGAGATCACCTCGCCCAGGTGGACGACGAGGGCGGCGAGGACGGCCAACGGCCGGGAGCCGCCGAGCGGGGCCCGCCTGCCCCCCTCCCAGACCTCCACCGGGCCGAGCAGACGTACTTCGAACATCGGTCCCCGATCGCCGCCCGCGGATGCCGACAACGATATCGGCGGCCACCGTCCGGGCAGGCCGACGGCCGGACCGTCGTGTCCGGAACGAATCCGTCCGACCGGTCGGACGGAACCGCCACGACGCCCGGGGTACCGAACGGGGCCTTGGCCCGTCGGCGCTTCGGGAGCCGTTCTCCCTCCTGCCGCAGTTGGCTGGTTTCTGTGGGTGGCCATAGCGCCCCCTGTGCGGGAGACGGCCGGCGGCCGGCTCCCGTATGACCGCGCACCCCGGTCCGCCGCGAAATCCGTGGCGCCGGAAAAACCCGGCGGCCGCATGTCATACGAACGCCCTTCCGGTGGCGTCAACGGCCCGTAAGACCCGAGCCGTTCGCCGCACGCCAGGGAGTGACCCGATGAAGCGCACCGCCTTCCGCCGAAGTGCCGCGCGGCTGAGCGCCGTCGCCGCCGTGGCCGCGCTCGCCCTCACCGGCTGCTCCCAGGCGTCCGGCGACGGCTCGGTCCCCACCGCCGCGCACCGGGTCCGCGACCTCACCTACGCGGAGGACCTGCGGGTCTCGGACGCCGAACAGCGTCTGGTCGCCCGGTGCATGGCCCGCCACGGGTTCCGCTACTGGACGGACCGCCCGCTGAGCCTGGCCGAGAGCAGGCCGCTCGGCTACGTCCAGGACGACGTGAACTGGGCCCGTACCTACGGATACGGCAGCCGGATCACGGCGAAGGAGGACCGCGCCCGGCTGCACAACCCCAACAGCGCCTACCGCAAGGGCCTCACCGCCACCCGGAAGGCCGCGTACGACACCGCCCTCGACGGCGGCAGGCAGGCCGAACCGCTGCGCACCGACGTCCCGGGCGGGGGCGAGGTCAGGAAGCAGACCGGCGGCTGCGACGCCGGGGCGGAGCGTCAGCTGTACGGCGATCCGCAGACCTGGTTCCGGCTCGACACCACGGCGAGCAACCTGCGCCCGCTCTACGTCGGCAAGCTGCTGCACGACCAGCGGTTCACCGCCGCCGTGCACGCGTGGTCCGGCTGCATGAAGCGGGCCGGCCACCCCTACCCGGACCCGGACGCGGCCCGGCAGGCCACCCGGGAGCACCCCGCGGTCCAGACCCGGGCCGAGGAGGCCGGCAGCTTCGCCGCCGAGACCCGGATCGCGGTCGCCGACGCCACCTGCGCCCGCGAGGTCTCCCTCAAGTCCGTGGGCCAGGACCGCGAGGCCCACTACCTGGCCCAGCTGGACGGCGAGTACGGCGCCCGGCTGGACGCCTACCGGCAGGTGCGCCTCAAGGCGCTGGAGCGCGCCGAGCGGATCGTGCCCGCCCGCACCTGACACCTGCCGCGACCCCATGACTCCGCGGCGCCCGCCGCGGCCCTTTCCCACACCGACCCGCCTCCGACGAGGCAGAACGGGATTCATCATGCGCAAAATGACCCTCGCCCTCACCACCCTTGCCCTCGCGGCCGTCGGCTTCGCCGTGCCGGCGAACGCCCACGCCTCCGCCGGCTGCAACGCGGCATGGCCGGGCCGCGACGGCAACGTGCGGGCCTGGCGGGACTGGGACTGCGCGGGCGGCCTGCTCGGCGTCAGCGCGGGCAACGACGCCAGCTGGGCCGACAACTCCGGCGGCTTCCAGGGCGTCGGCAACGTCGCCTCCTCCGTGATGAACAGCGGCTACGTCGGCGGCAAGGACGTCGTGGCCTTCTACTACTACGCCAACTACTCGGGCGGCTACGGCTGCCTGAAGCCGGGCGAGCTGTACGTGGACGACCTCACCCGGGACCACTTCACCGACGGCCACACCATGAACGACAACATCCTGTCCCACCAGTGGGTGACGGAGAGCGCCTGCGCCGCGGGCTCCTTCATCAGCTGAAGCCCGGCGCCGGCCGCGGTCACCGTTCCCCCGCCCGCGGCCGGCGCCGTCTCCTTACCGATTACCTACCTCACGTACCGCCGACTTTCACATCCGCGACACCCGACCCTTCCCTGACGTTCGATGCCCTTGGAACACTCGCACCGCGCACAATCCGCCCTGTTCCGGCCAACCCGTGCGTCAGGATGAGAGGTCGCTCACCCATGCCCGAAGTAAACCGGCGCCGATTCCTCCAACTCGCGGGCGCCACCACGGCGTTCACCGCACTGTCCAACAGCATCCAGCGCGCCGCGGCACTGCCCGCGAACCACCGCACCGGGTCGATCGAGGACGTCGAGCACATCGTCGTCCTGATGCAGGAGAACCGGTCGTTCGACCACTACTTCGGCACCCTCAGCGGCGTCCGCGGCTTCGGCGACCCGCGCCCGGTCACCCAGAACAACAAGTCCGTGTGGAAGCAGTCGGACGGCACGAAGGACATCCTCCCGTTCCACCCGGACGCCGACGACCTGGGTCTCGCCTTCATCCAGGACCTCCCGCACGGCTGGAACGACACGCACACCGCCGTCGACGGCGGCAAGTACGACAAGTGGGTGCCGGCCAAGGGCAGCACGACCATGGCGTACCTGAACCGGGACGACATACCGTTCCACTACGCGCTCGCCGACGCCTTCACGATCTGCGACGCCTACCACTGCTCGTTCATGGGCTCCACCGACCCGAACCGCTACTACATGTGGACGGGTTACACGGGCAACGACGGCCAGGGCGGCGGCCCGGTCCTCGGCAACGACGAGGCCGGCTACAGCTGGACGACGTACCCGGAGCGCCTGGAGAAGGCGGGCGTCTCCTGGAAGATCTACCAGGACGTCGGCGACGGCCTGGACGCGGCCGGCGGCTGGGGCTGGATCCAGGACGCCTACCGCGGCAACTACGGCGACAACGCGCTGCTCTACTTCAAGCAGTACCAGAACGCCCAGCCCGGCGACCCGCTGTACGACAAGGCCCGCACCGGCACCGACGCGACCAAGGGCGAGGGCTTCTTCGACCGGCTGAAGGCCGACGTCAAGGCCGGCAAGCTGCCGCAGATCTCCTGGGTCGTCGCCCCCGAGGCCTTCACCGAGCACCCCAACTGGCCCGCGAACTACGGCGCCTGGTACGTCTCCCAGGTCCTCGACGCGCTCACCGCCGACCCCAAGGTGTGGGCGAAGACGGCCGTGTTCGTCACATACGACGAGAACGACGGCTTCTTCGACCACCTGATCCCGCCGTTCCCGCCGTCCTCCGCCGCGCAGGGCAAGTCCACGGTCGACCCGGCCCTGGACCTCTTCGCGGGCAACGCGAGCCACCCCGCCGGTGCCTACGGCCTCGGGCAGCGCGTGCCGATGCTCGTCGTCTCCCCGTGGAGCAAGGGCGGCTACGTCTGCTCCGAGACGCTCGACCACACCTCGATCATCCGGTTCATGGAGGCCCGCTTCGGTGTCCACGAGCCGAACATCTCGCCCTGGCGGCGCGCCGTCAGCGGTGACCTGACCTCCGCGTTCGACTTCTCCCGCAAGGACACCAAGCCGGTCGCGCTGCCGTCCACGGACGGCTACCGGCCGCCGGACGGCAACCGCCACCCCGACTACGTGCCCACCCCGCCCGCGAACCCGGCGCTGCCGAAGCAGGAGCGCGGCTCGCGGCCGACCCGGCCGCTCAGGTACGCCCCGCTGGTGGACGGTTCGCTGGACGCGGCGGCCGGGAAGTTCACGCTCACCTTCGCGTCGGGCGCGCAGGCCGGTGCCGCGTTCCTGGTCACCTCCGACGACCGCGCCGACGGCCCCTGGAGCTACACCACCGAGGCCGGCAAGTCCGTCTCCGACACCTGGAACTCGGTGTACTCGGGCGGCTCCTACGACCTGACCGTGCACGGCCCGAACGGCTTCCTGCGCACCTTCCAGGGGCGCGGCAAGGTGGCCGGACCCGAGGTCACGGCCCGGCCGCACGGTGACGACATCGAGCTGACCTTCACCAACAAGGGCAGCGGCACGGTGAAGCTGGCGGTGGCCGACGGGTACGGCGGCCGGGGGCGCACGTTCACGGTACGGGCCGGGGCTGTGGTGACGCACATCGTGCACCTCAACCACAGTGAGCGGTGGTACGACCTGACGGTCACGTCCGAGGCCGACGCGAGCTATGTGCGGCGGTTCGCCGGGCATGTCGAGAACGGGGAGCCTGGGGTCAGCGACCCGGCGATCATCACGGTGTGACATCGCCTTAGGGGCGCGGGGACCGGTCGGCCGGCGGCTGCGGGTGGTTCGTGGCTGGTCGCGCGGTTCCCCGCGCCCCTTTGGGGCGCTGAGGGGGCGGGGTGTTGGGAAGGCGGGGCGCTCAGAGGGAAGTCAGCTGTCCCGGTTCCGTCTTCTGCCGGGGGATCAGGGTCGGGTCCAGGGCCAGGACCGCTGCCACCGGGTGTTCGTCGTCGTCCAGTTCGAGGACGGGGGTCGGCGGGGTCACCCGGGTGAGCAGGACCACGCCCCAGGAGGCCAGGCCTGCGCCCGTCAGAGCGAGCAGGATGCCCCACACGCCGCCTTGCAGCCCCTGGCCCAGGAGGGCCAGGCCGATGACCGACGCCGCCATCGGGTTGGACAGGGTGACCACCGCCAGCGGGGCGCCCAGGCCGCCGCGGTAGGCCGTCTGGGAGAGCAGCAGGCCGCCGACCGCGAACGCGGCGACCAGCAGGGCCACCACGACCACCTCGACGCTCAGGGCCTGGCCCGAGCGGTCCGTCGCCGCCACCGTCACCGTCTGGGTGAGGGCCGAGGCGACGCCCGAGGCGAAGCCGGACGCCGTCGCGTGACGCAGGCCCGGGCGGGTGCCGGGGCGGGAGAGGGCGCCGATCAGGGCAGCCGTGGTACCGGCCACCGCGAGGGCTTCGGTGAGGCTCAGCACCTGGTGGGGTGCGGGGCCGGAGGCGGTGACCAGGAGGGCGCCGAGACCGAGCAGGGTCAGGGCCGTGCCCCGCCACTCCGTCGCGGTGACCCGGCGGCCGGCCACCCGGGCGCCCATCGGCACGGCGGCCACCAGGGTGAGCGCGCCCAGCGGCTGGACGAGGGTGAGCGGGCCGTACTTCAGGGCCACGACGTGGAGCAGGGCGGCGCCGGCGTTCAGGCCCACCGCCGACCACCAGGCACCGGAGCCGAGCAGCCGCAGCAGGCCGGCTCCGTCGCTCTTCGAGGCGAGCCGCTCCTGGGCCACGGCGGCGGCCGCGTAGGCGACGGCCGAGACCAGGGAGAGGGCGACGGCGACCAGGGCCGCGGCGCTCATCGGCCCGCCCCCACCAGTGCGGGCTCCTCGGAGACGAGGTGCCGGGTACCGCGCCCGGCCGTGCTGGCCGTGCGGTGCGGCGGGTGGATCAGGGCGAGGGCGGCGCCGAGCATCGCGGTGGCGACGATCGCGTCCAGCCAGTAGTGGTTGGCGGTGCCGACGATCACGAGAAGGGTGATCGCGGGGTGCAGCAGCCACAGCCACCGCCAGCGGGACCGCGTCGCGACGATCAGGCCGATCGCCACCATCAGGGCCCAGCCGAAGTGCAGCGAGGGCATCGCCGCGAACTGGTTGGAGAGGTGGTCGCTGGAGGGCGGGCCGTAGACGGAGGGGCCGTAGACCCGGGCGGTGTCGACGAGGCCGGACGCGGCCAGCATCCGGGGCGGCGCCAGCGGGAACGTGAACGGCAGCACCAGGGCGGCCGCGGTCACCGCCGCGAGGATCCGGCGGGCCCAGACGTAGTGCGCGGGCCGCCGCAGGTAGAGCCAGACCAGGAAGGCCAGCGTGGCCGGGAAATGAACGGTGGCGTAGTAGGTGTTGGCCAGGTGTACGAGGGTGTCGCCGTGCAGCAGTGCGGACTGCACGTCGACCTCCGAGGGCAGGTGCAGCGTCCGTTCCAGGTCCCAGATCCGGTGGGCGTTGTGCAGGGCCTCGGCGGTATGGCCGGTGGCCAGTTGGCGCCCGAATTTGTAGACGAGGAAGAGCCCTGCGACGAGCAGGAGCTCACGGACGAGCGGCGGCCGGGCTATCGCGCCCGGCTCCGCTGAAGCAGGCTCGGACTGGGATCTCATCCCAGGCCCCCTCACTGACGGTGGTGCTGTGCCGAGTCCCGGGCGGTGGCCCGAACTCTTCGATACGAAAGCGTACCGATACGCCACTGTACCGATACGGTCGAGTACCGGTACAGTGGCGTATCGATAGACGTAGGCCACACTGGTTGTAGGTTTCCGCGCCGGCCGAACGGAGGGCGGGGCGGAAGTGATCCGAACGTGATGAACGAGTGAGGAGCAGGGCACATGACGTCGCAGGCCGCGGACGGACCGGACATGGTCGCCGCCTCGCGCCGCTCCAAGATCACGCCGGAGCGTGAGCGGGAGTTCTTCGACGCCGTGCTCGAACAGATCCGCGAGTGCGGCTACGACTCCGTCTCCATGGAGGGGATCGCCGCCAGCACCCGCTGCAGCAAGTCCACGCTCTACCGGCAGTGGAAGACGAAGCCGCAGTTCGTCGCGGCCGCGCTGCGGGCCAACCGCGAGGTGCGCTTCGTCGGCATCGACACCGGGTCCCTCGCCCAGGACCTGCGCGAGGTGGCACGGACCGCGGGCGACTGGTCACGCAAGGACACCAAGCTGCTCGCGGCGCTGGGCCACGCGGTCCACTCGGACGCGGAACTGGCGACGGCGCTGCGCGAGGCGCTCGTCGAACCCGAGATCGCCGCGCTCCAGGAGATCCTGCTCCGCGGTGTCGCGCGCGGCGAGGTGCCCGAGGGCCATCCGGCGCTGGACTACGTGCCCGCCATGATGTTCGGCGTCCTGCGGGTGCGTCCCGTGCTCACCGGCGAGTACGCCGACGCCGACTATCTCGTCCGGTTCGTGGAGGCCGTCGCGCTGCCCGCACTCGGACTGACCTAGACCCAGGCCGCCGTCCACGGGATGACCGGACGGTGACCTGCTCGCGCCGCACCGTGGGGACGGGGGCGGCGCGCACCCCCCGGCCGGGTGGGGTGCCCCGTTGAACGGAGGGGCGCGCCACCCCGCCGACTCCTGTTCCGGGACCTGGGCAGGTCCGAAGTTC
>NZ_JBHXLU010000007.1:21611-223732 GCF_042720695.1 Streptomyces sp. NPDC058457
GGGGTGCCCCTTGGGCGCGGCTTGCCGGGGCCTTTGGGGGCGGGCGGGCCCCCCCCTCGCCCACCCCCCCCCCGGGGGGGGGGGGTGCCCCTTTGAGCGGAGGGGCGCTCCACCCGGCCGACTGCTGTTCCGGGACCGGGGCAGGTCAGACGTTCGAACCGCTGCCGCTGCCCGAGGACACCTTGATGCCGCTGGTGATGGTGTCGATGACCGACTCCTTCTGGCCGACGTCGACGCCGAACCGGACCACCACGATCTGCGCGGAGTTCGCGGGCGACGGGAAGGCCAGCGACTCGACGTAGCCGTCGGCGCCCTTGCTGGTGATCGCCTTCCAGCGGACCATGTACCCCTTCTGCCCGGCCACCGTGACCGCCTTGGAGGCGAGCACCTGGTGCGAGGTGATCGAGCCGTAGGTCTTGCCCCCGTACGACTCCGTGGCGTTGGCCGAGACGTCCGCCTTGGCGATCTCCTCGGCCGTGTCCCCCTTGGTGCCCAGCACCACCGCGGGCGCCGAGTAGGCACCGCCGGCGGTGCAGGTCTGCGAGGTGTCGCCCGGGCACTTGTAGGAGTCGTCGGAGCTGACGTTGGCGCCGTAGCTGAGCGCCTGCCCGGTCCAGCCGTCCGGCACCGGGATGCTGATGGCGTTGATCGAGTCCGACACCGTGCCGCCGCCCTTGACCTTCGGCGCCTCGGACTGGCCCGGCGACGGCGACGCGCCCCCGTCGGTGCCACCGGAACCCGAGCTGCCGCCCGACCCGCCGAACGGCAAGCCCTGCCCGCCGTTCTGCCCGCCGTTCTGGCCTTCGGGACCGCCCTGGCCGAATCCGCCCTGGCCGCCCGAACCCTGCTGCGATGCCTGCTGGTCGCCGCTGTCCCCGCCGTTGCCGGTGAGCGCCCACGCGCCCACCCCGATGGCGGCGAGGACCGCCACGGCGATGCCGACGGCAACGCCGGTACGCAGCCCGCGCTTGGCGGGGACCGGCGGCGCCGGGTATCCCGGATAACCCGGGTATGCGGGATAGGCCTCGCCGGCCGGATACGCCGGGTACGCCGGCTGTGCGCCGTCGGCCGGCTGCGCCCCGTCGGCCGGCTGCGCCCCGTCAGTCGGCGGCTGCGGCGGGGGACCCCAGTCGGCGGCCGACCCGGCGGGCCGGGTCTGCTCCGTCCAGGCCTTGCCGTCCCACCAGCGTTCGGTGGCCGGACCGTCACTTGTCTGCCCGGGATCGGGGTACCACCCGGGAGGAGTCACCTGCGTCATGCCCCCACCGTATGAGGCGTCGGTGAAAGTCGGATGAGAGGATCCGGCAATGTTCGTACGAGGCGGTCCGGCACGCTTCATTCGATCCGCAGCCGCACCGGCGGCCCCGGTGCCGGCGGGGGCAGGCGCAGGCCGTTCCGGCCGGGGGTCAGGGAGCCCAGGACGCTCGGGTGGCGGGCGCCGGTGGCGGCCGGGACCGTGCCCGCGAGGCCGTGTGCGGTGAGGAAGCCGAGGACCGCGAAGGCGTACGCCTCCTTCGCCGCCGCGGGCAGACCGAGCTCGTCGGAGACGCGGACCGGGAGCTCCCGCAGCTTGGTGCGCATCATCGCCATCAGCACCGGGTTGCGGGTGCCGCCGCCCGAGGCGATCACCTCCGTGGCATCCAGGCCGCGCACCGCGTCCACCACCGTCTGCGCGGTGAGCAGGGTGAGGGTCGCCAGCGCGTCCTCGGCGGGCAGCCGCTCGACGGCCCGCCAGTACTCGGCGTGAAACAGCTCCTTGCCGGTCGTCTTGGGCGCGGGAAGCGCGTAGTACGGCTCTTCCAGGAGCCGGTCAAGGAGCGGTCCGAACGGCCGGCCGCGTGCGGCCAGCTTCCCGTCCACGTCGTACGCCAGCCGGCCGCCCGTGAACTCCCCGGCCGCCGCGTCCATCAGCGCGCACCCGGGCCCGGTGTCGAAGGCCGTGCCGTCCGGTGCGGTGACGTTGGCGATCCCGCCGATGTTCAGCGCCACCGGCGTCCCCGGCCGCCCGCGCAGCCACAGCAGGTCGAACAGGCTCACCAGGGGAGCGCCCTGGCCGCCGGCCGCCACGTCCCGTGGCCGGAAGTCGGCGACCACCGGCAGCCCGGTCGCCTCCGCGATCCAGGCCGGCTGCCCCAGCTGCAGGGTGCCGTGCACCCGGCCGTCCGCCACCCAGTGGTAGACCGTCTGTCCGTGCGAGGCCACCAACTCCGCACGCCCGCCGCACAGTTCACGGTTGGCCCGGACAGCCGCCGCCGCGAACGCCTGCCCGATCCGGGTGTCCAGCAGACACACCCGCGCGAGCGGTACGGCCGCCGGGGGCAGCGCCCCCGCGAGCGCCTCCCGCAGCTCCTCGTCGTACGGCGTGCTCACCATTCCCAGCGGCTTCAGCAGCAGCGTGCCGTCCACCAGCCGCAGCTCGGCCGCCGCCGCGTCCACCGCGTCGTACGACGTCCCGGACATCAGGCCGATCACCAGCAACGTCTCAACCCGCCTTCCTCTTCGGTGACCTGACGAGCGCGAGCACGCTGACCGCGCAGGTCGCCGCCGCGTAGTAGCCGGGAACGTCGAGATCCCCGGTGCGCCGCACCGCCTCCGTGATGATGAGGCCCGCACAGCCCGAGAACACGGCATTGGACAGGGCGTAGGCGAGTCCGAGGCCCGTGCAGCGGGCCCGCGCCGGGAACATCTCGGCCAGCATGGCGGGCCCCGGTCCGGCCATCAGCCCCACCACCGCACCCGCACCGCACAGGGCCGCCCCCTTCACGGCGGTCTCGGCCCCCGGATCCTGGAGGAGGCCGAGCAGAGGCAGCGCCAGCAGCACCACGAGCCCGGCGCCCGCCAGCATCACCGGCCGCCGCCCCACCCGGTCGCTGAGCAGCCCTGCCGGCAGGATCGCCGCCGCGAACCCCAGGTTCGCCACCACGGTGGCCAGCAGCGCCTGACGGAAGCCGGTGTGCAGCGCGGCCTGGAGGTACGACGGCAGCACCACCAGGAAGGTGTACCCGGCCGCCGACCAGCCCATCACCCGGGCGGCGGCCAGCGCGATCGCCCCGACCGGCACCCGCACGGCGCGCACCGCGCCCGCGGCCGGCTCCCGGAACTCGGGTGTCTCGTCCAGCCCGATCCGCAGCCACAGCGCCAGCGCACCCAGCGGCAACGCCAGCAGGAACGGCAGCCGCCACCCCCAGGAACCGAACTGGTCCGCCGTCAGGACCACGGACAGTCCCACCGCCACCCCCGCCCCGCCCAGCAGCCCCAACGCCACGGTGAACGACTGCCACGCCCCGTACAGCCCCCGCCGCCCCGGCGGCGCGAACTCGGTCAGCATCGCCACCGCGCCCCCGAACTCCCCGCCCGCCGACAACCCCTGGACCACCCTCAGGAACGTCAGCAGCCACGGCGCGAGCGCCCCCGCCTGCGCATACGTCGGCAGCACGCCGATCAGCGCGGTCGCGCCCGTCATCAGCGTCACCACCAGGATCAGCACCGGCCGCCGGCCGAGCCGGTCCGCCAGCCGGCCGAACAGGGCCGCGCCCAGCGGACGGAAGAAGAACGCCAGCCCGAACGAGGCGTACGTACGCACCAGCCCCTCGGCCGCACTCCCGCCCGCCGGGGTGAAGAACCGCTCGGCGACGACGGTCGCGACATAGCCGTAGACACCGAACTCGTACCACTCGATGAAATTGCCGACCGAGCCCGCCGCCAGCGCCCGGAGGGGCCGGTTCCGCTCCCGTACTGCCCGATCTTCGAAAGTCAGCCTCATGTTCCTGCCCGTTGACGGTCCGTTCGATGCACAGCGGCAGGTCGGGGCCGTCCCGCGTCGCCCGGGTGCACCCGCTTTCACCCGTCTCGGCAACAGCTGCCCGGACCCGCCTCCGGACAGCCAACCGGACGGCTAGGCTCGTGGTCTGTACGTCGTTCGGGCGACTTGGGGAGGTAACGGGATGACGGAGGAGCAGCTCCCGGGAGGCGCCTCGGCTCCCCTCTGGGAGCGCGACGAGGAGATCGCCGCCATCACCGAGGCGCTCGACGCCCTGGGCGCCGACCACTCCACCTCGGGGAACCTGCTGGTGCTGCGCGGCGAGGCCGGGCTCGGCAAGACCGCGCTGCTGGCCGAGACCCGCCGCATCGCCGAACGCCGGGGCTGCACCGTCTGGTCCACCCGCGGCGTCGAGACCCTGCGCAGCGTGCCCTTCCACGTCGTACGGCAGCTGTTACAGCCCGCCCTGGTCTCCCTGCTGCCCGAGGAGGCCCGGGAGTACCTCGGCGACTGGTACGACATCGCCGGCCCCGCCCTCGGCATCACGGACCCCGGGGACCGCCTGGCCGACCCGCAGGGCGTCTGCGACGGCCTGGTCGCCGCCGTCCGCCGGCTCGCCAAACGCGACTGGCCGCTGGTCCTGCTGATCGACGACGCGCACTGGGCCGACCAGGAGACCCTGGCCTGGCTCGCCGCCTTCGTCGAACGCCTGGACGATCTGTCCGTGCTGGTCCTGGTGGCCCGCCGCCCCGGCGAGGTCAGCGGCGACAGCGCCCGCTACCTCGACGCCGTGGCCGCCGCGGCCGGCCGCCCCGTCCGCACCATCAGCGCCCTCACCCCGGACGCCACCGCCGGCCTCACCCGTGCCACCCTCGGCGAGCACGCCGACGCCCCGTTCTGCCGCGAGGTCTGGGCCGTCACCGGCGGCAACCCCTACGAGACCGTCGAACTCCTCGCCAAGGTCCAGGACAGCGAGGTCGAACCCGTCGAGTCCCGGGCCGGCGAACTGCGCGCCCTCAACCGCTCGGCCAGGGGCGGCGGCCTCGTCACCCGCCTCGAAGGCCTCGGCGTCGACGCCACCCGGTTCGCCTGGGCCGCCGCCATCCTCGGCACCGGCATCTCCGTCGGCCTCGTCGCCCAGCTCGCCAGCATGGCCGTGGACGACGCCGAGCGCTGCGCCGAACTGCTGCGCAACGCGCGTATCCTCACCGAACCCGACCCGGCCGGCTCCCGGTCCCACGCCGGCGACCTGGAGTTCGTCCACCCGCTGATCGCCAGCGCCGTCTACAACTCCATCCCGCCCGCGATGTGCACCGCCATGCACGGCATCGCCGCCCAGATCGTCATCGACGACGGCCGCGGCATCGCCGAGGCCTCCCGCCATCTGCTGAAGGTGCACCCGGACGACGACGAGGAACTCGTCGAACAGCTGCGTGACGCCGCCAAGGAACACCTCGCCGTCGGCGCCCCGGACGCGGCCCGCCGCTGCCTCGAACGCGCCCTCCTCGAACCGCCCGTCCCCGAGGTCCACGCGCGCGTGCTCTACGAACTGGGCTGCGCCACCCTCCTCACCAAGCCCGCCGTCACCATCGGCCATCTGCAGAGCGCACTCGGCATGTCCGGCCTCGCCGGTCCCGAACGCGTGGACGCCGTCTTCCGGCTATCCCAGGCCCTCCTCCACAACGACCAGCTGGAGGAGGCCGTCCGCACGGTCGAGGCGGAGGCCGCCCGGCAAGAGGAAGGACCCGCCAGACTCCGGCTCCAGGCCGTCCAGTTCATGTGGGAGGGCATCGCCGGCGAGGCCGTCTCCCCGCACCGCTCCGAACGGCTCGCCGACCTCGCCGCCACCTGCACCGGCCGCGACAACTCCGAGCGCGCCCTGCTGATGCTGCGCGGCTTCGACCTGCTGATCCAGGGCGAGAGCGCCGAGGAGGTCGTCGAGCTGTGCGACCGCGCCCTCGTCAACGGCCGGCTCGCGCCCGGCCTCGGCTGGACCGACACCGAGTGGGGCATCGAACTCCTGCTGATGCTCGCCAACTCCTACGTCTACACCGACCGCCTCGACCGCGCGGAGAGCCTGTACAACGAGGGCCTGCGCGCCTACGAGTCCTCCGGCTGGAGCGGCGGCCACCTCTCCCTCGCCCATGCCTACGTCGGCCTCGGCCACCGCAGGCGCGGCCGGCTGCGGGACGCGGAGACCTCCTTGCGGGAGTCCCTGCGGATCGCCGAGCGGGTCGGCCGCCGGCTGCCCCTGTACTGGACCGCCACCTGCAACCTCGTCGACACGCTGCTCGCCCGCGGCCACGTCCAGCAGGCCTGGGAGACCGCCGAACAGTACGGCTTCGCACCGCCCTACCCCTCCACCATCGTCATGCCGGACCCGCGCTCGGTGCGCGGCCGGCTGCTGCTCGCCGTCGGCCGCACGAAGGAGGCCGTGAACGAACTGGAGGCGGCGGAGAAGGCGGCCGCCTCGCGCGGCCACTTCAACCCCGTGGTCGTGCCCTGGGCACTCGACCTCGCCCGGGCCCTCGCGAGCGAGGACCCGGCGCGGGCGGCGCAGCTGGCGAGCGACGCGCGGCGGCAGGCGGAGCGGTTCGGCACGGACACGGCGATCGGCGAGGCGCTGCGGTGCGCTGCCGCGCTGGAGACCGGGCAACGCCAGGTGCGGCTGGCTTCGCAGGCGGTGGCTTATCTGGAGGCGTCGCCTTGCCAGTACGAGCATGCGGCGGCTCGGGTGGAGTACGGGATCGCCGCGCGGTCGGTGGCCGAGCTGAATCGGGGGCTGGCGTTGGCTCGGTCCTGTGGAGCCGATGGGCTGGTTGCTCAGGCTCGGGAGGTTCTGGATACGGGGCGGGGGCTGCGGTGAGAGGTGCGTTGCGGGGTGCGGGTCGTGCGTGGTTGCTCGCGCCCACGCGGCGGCAGCCGCACATTGATGCAGCCCCGCGCCCCTTTGGGGCGCGCTACAGCGCTAGGAGTTGATCAGTCACCGCGGAGAGACGCTTTCGTACGTCTTCTTCGTACGTCGCCTCGTGCGCTCGCGCCCTGCTCGTGCCGTCGAAGTAGCCGCCCGTTCCCAAGTCCCCTGTCGCCAGGGCCAGTACCCCCGGCGCACCGTCCGCCACCGTGCTCCACGGCGCCACCCCGCCCTCCCGCACCATCGCCGTGTCCATGAAGGTCGCGGGGTGCAGGACGTTCACCGACACGCCCGTGCCCGCCAACTCCTCCGCCAGGGCGAAGGTGTGGGCCGCCAAGGCGAACTTGGCTCGGCAGTAGGCGGCGAAGCCCTGGTAGCCGCGGGTGAATTCGGGGTCGTCGAAGTCGAGGGGTTCCTGGCCTGCCGAGCCGACGTTCACGATGCGGGCGGGGGTGTTCGCGCGCAGTACCGGGAGGAGGGCGTGGGTGAGGGTCACGGGGGCCAGGTAGTTGACGGCCAAACGCAACTCGTGGCCGTCCGTGCTCAGTTCGCGGGCCGAGCCGGGTGTGCCGGCGCCGACGCCCGCGTTGTTGATCAGTACGTCCAGGTCGGGATGCGCGTCGGCGACCCGCTCGCCCAGTTCGCGGACCTGGGCCAGCGAGGCCAGGTCCGCGACGAAGCCCTCCGCGGCGCCCTCGGTGCGCAACTCGTCGACCAGTCGCTCGGTACGGCCCGGATCGCGGCCGTGCGCGAGGACGACGTGTCCCGAGCGGACCAGTTCGAAGGCGACGTACCGGCCGAGCCCGGAGGTGGCACCGGTGATCAGAACAGTGGACATGCCTCCAGCCTAGGCACGGGACGGCGCCGGGTGGGTGGTGCCGCTGGAGGTACGACCGGCAGGGTCACCCTTCCTCTTCCGCCAGCACCCGTTGCGCCGTCGCGAACGCCGAGTTCGCCGCAGGCACCCCGCAGTACACGGCCGTCTGCAGCAGCACCGCGCCGATCTCGTCCGGCGTCAGCCCGTTGCGCCGGGCGGCCCGCACATGCATGGCCAGCTCGTCGTAGTGGCCGTGGGCGACCAGCGCGGTGAGGGTGATCATGCTGCGTTCGCGGCGGGAGAGGGTGGGGTCGGTCCAGATCTCGCCCCACGCGTAGCGGGAGATGAAGTCCTGGAAGCGGGCCGTGAAGGGCGTCTGCCGGGCCTGGGCGCCGTCGACGTGCGCGTCGCCGAGCACTTCGCGGCGTACCGCCATCCCGCGCCTGGCGCCCCCGTCGAGGTGGGAGCGGAGCGCGGTGAGGACGGCCTCGGGGCACTGCGCGGGAGCCAGATGCGCGGCGCCCGGCAGCTCGACCAGCGTGGACGACGGCACCGCGTCCGCGATCTCCCGCAGATGCGGCGGCGGGGTCGCGGGGTCCTGCCGGCCGGCGATCAGCAGGGTGCGGACGGCGATCTCGCCGAGCCGGTCCCGCAGGTCGAAGGCGGCCAGCGCGTCGCAGCAGGCGGCGTACGCCTCCGGGTCGGCCGTCCGCTGGTCCTCGACCAGCCGGGGCACGGTGAAGCCGGGGGTGAACCAGCGGCTGGGGGCGTTCTCCGCCAGCCACTCCACGCCCTCCCGGCGCACCCGCTCGGCCCGCTCCTCCCAGGGCCCGGACCCGCCGAAGTGGGCCGAGGAGCAGATCACCGCCAGGTTCTCCAGCCGGTCCGGGTGGTGGACGGCCAGGTGCAGCCCCACGGCACCGCCCAGCGACACCCCCGCGTACGCGAACCGCTCGATGCCGAGCGAGTCGGCGAGCGCGAGCACCAGGTCGGCGAGGTCCCCGACGGTCGCCCCCGCCTTGATCAGGTCGGGCGCCGAACCGCCGTGCCCCGGCAGGTTCCAGCGCACCACCCGGTGTGCGGTGGACAGTTCGGGCGCCACGGCGTCCCACAGGGCGTACGAGGTGCCGAGCGACGGCCCGAGGAGCAGCGGGGGAGCCGAAGCGGGGCCCTCGACGCGGTGGTTGAGGAGGTTCTCGGTCAACGTCGCTCCAGAGCACGGTCGGTGAGCACACCGGCGCAGCCGGTGTAGCGGGCGGGATCGGTCAGGTTGTCGAGATCGACGTCCTTCAAGTCGGGTTCCCCGGCGAGGAGTTCACGCAGTGTTCGGCGCTCGGTATGGGTGCGGCGGGCCAGTTCGGTGAGCAGCTCCTTGGCGCGGGCCCGGCCGAGCACGGGGGCCAGTTCGGCGGACAGCCGCTCCGAGACGATCAGTCCGTTGGTGAGGTCGAGGTTCCGGCGCATCGCCTCCGGGTGCACCCGCAGCCCCTCCGCCAGCTCCGCCGTGTCCCGGACCGCACCTCCCACGGTCCGCAGCAGATCCCGCAACGGCTCCCACTCGGCATGCCAGGCACCGGCCGGCCGCTCGTCCTCCGCGACCATCGAGCCGTACAGGACGGCCGCGAGCTGCGGGACCCGTCGCGCGGCTGCCGCGATCAGCGTCGAGCGCACGGGGTTGGCCTTGTGCGGCATCGCCGAGGAACCGCCTCCGCTGCCCTCGGCGACCTCGCCGATCTCGGTACGGGACAAGGTCAGCACGTCCGCGGCGATCTTCCCCAGCGCCCCGGCCGCGAAGGCGAGACACCCGGCGAGATCCGCGATCGGCGTCCGCAGCGTGTGCCAGGGCAACAGGGGTGCGGCGAGGCCCAGTTCACGGGCGTACCCGGCCGGCAGCTCCTCGGCGTGCTCCGCGCCGTACGCCCCGAAGGCGGCCAGCGTGCCGGCCGCACCGCCGAGTTGGGCGGGCAGCGACTCCCGGACCGGGGCCACGCGGTCCCGGGCGTCGAGGACCAGCGAGCGCCAGCCGGCCGCCTTGAGTCCGAAGGTCGTCGGTACGGCGTGCTGGCTGAGCGTGCGGCCCGGCATCGGTGTGCCGCGGTGTTCGGCGGCCAGCACGGCCAGGGCCTGTGCGGTGCGGCCCAGGTCGGTGAGCACGAGGTCCAGGGTGCGGGCGGCGACCAGCATCGTCGCCGTGTCCATGATGTCCTGGCTGGTCGCACCCCGGTGCACATAGGGCCCGTACTCCGCGCCGACCGCCTTCGTCAGATCGGCGACCAGCGGGATGACCGGGTTGCCGCCGCCGCGGGCCCGCTCGGCGAGAGCGCCGACGTCGTAGCGGCCGGGGTCGGCCGCCTCGCTCACCGCCGTCGCGGCCTCGGGCGGGGCGAGACCCAGGGCGGCCTGGGCACGGGTGAGGGCCGCCTCCGCGTCGAGCAGCGCCCGCAGGTACGCGCCGTCGCTCGTCGCGGCTGCGACGGCGGAACCGGACCACCCGGGAGCGAGCAGCCCGACGTCACCGCCGCCGTGATCCACTGTTGTCACCGGAACTCCAGGAAGACCGTCTCGCCCTCTCCCTGAAGGCGGATGTCGAAACGGTAGGTCCCCCGGCCCTCGTCGGCGGCGATCAGCGTGTCGCGTCGCTCGCCCACCCGGGTGAGCAGCGGGTCGGCGGCGAGCGCCGTGTCGTCGCCCGGCAGGTAGATCCGGGTGAAAAGGTGCACCAGCAGCCCGCGCGCGAACACGCACACGCTGATGTAGGGCGCGCCGCCGCCCCGGACACCGGGCCGCAGTGTCCGCGCGTACCAGTGCCCGTTGGTGTCCGTCTGGATCCGGCCCCAGCCGGTGAACTCCACGCCGTTGCGGCCGAGGTAGTCACCGGTCGCCGGATCGCGGCGGATCGAACCGTCGGTCGTGGACACGTTTCCGTCGGGATCGGCGCCCCACAGCTCCACGAGTGCGTCGGGCAGCGGTGTGCCCTCGCCGTCGAAGACGTACCCGTGGACCGTGACCGTGTCCGGGTGCCCGAAGGGCGCGATGTCCTCGCCGCCGCGGAACGGAAGGGCGTACCCGTAGAAGGGGCCGACCGTGTGCGACGGCGTGGGCAGCACGTTCTCCGGGCTGCTCGTGTCGATCTTCGTCATGGCAGGTCAGCGTCCTTCTTCGATCCAGGTGGCGGCGGGGCCGTCCAGCACGATGTCCCAGTGGTAGCCCATCGAGAACTCCGGCACGGACAGGCCGTGGTCGTAGGTCGCGACCAGGCGCTGCCGGGCCGCGTCGTCCGTCACCGACTGGATGATCGGGTCGTACGGGAACAGCGGGTCGCTCGGGAAGTACATCTGCGTCACCAGCCGCTGCGTGAACGCCGTACCGAACATCGAGAAGTGGATGTGGGCCGGACGCCAGGCGTTGAGGTGGTTGCGCCAGGGGTAGGGGCCCGGCTGGACGGTGGTGAAGTGGTAGCCGCCGTCGGCGTCGGTGATCGTACGGCCGACACCCGTGAAGTTGGGGTCCAGCGGGGCGTCGTGCTGCTCGCGCTGGTGCGCGTAGCGGCCCGCCGAGTTGGCCTGCCAGATCTCGATCAGCTGGCCCCGGACCGGCCGGCCGCTCCGGTCCAGGAGCCGCCCGGAGACGGTGATCCGCTCCCCGACGGGCTCACCGCTGTGCTGCCGGGTCAGATCATTGTCTATCCCGGTGATGTCCCGCTCCCCGAACGCGGGGGAGTGCAGCTCCACCAGCTCCGGGTCCTTGGCCGTGTCGATGGCGACCAGAGACTGCTTCGGATGCCGGAGCACGGAGGACCGGTAGGGGTCGTAGTCCCGGCGGGGGTGATGCTCGACGGGAGCGCCTTCGGCCACCCGCTTCTCATAGGCGGCGTGTTCGGCGGCGATTTCGACGTCGATATCAGCTTGGGTGAGTGTCATAAGAAGTCCTAGGTGGTGAGCGCCCCTTCAGGGGCGCGGGGCTGTGTCAATATGCGGCTCCGCCGCGTGGGCGCGACCAGCCACCACGCACCCGCAGGTGCGCACGGCCCGGCTACCGCTCGAGAACAAGCGCGAGCCCTTGCCCGACGCCGATGCACAGGCTGGCAACACCGGTACCGCTGCCACGCCGCGCCAGCTGATGCGCCACGGTCCCGGCGAGCCGTGCGCCCGAGGCACCCAGCGGATGCCCCAACGCGATCGCCCCACCCTGCGGATTGAGGATCGCGGGATCGAACTCGGGCCACTCGGCGACACACCCCAGCACCTGCGCCGCGAACGCCTCGTTCAGCTCAAGAACCGACAGGTCGTCGAACCCCTTGCCGGCCTTGCCCAGCGCACGCGTCACCGCTTCGACCGGCGCGAGCCCGAAGTAGTCCGGGTCGATCCCCGACACCCCGGTCGCGCTGACCCGGGCCAGCGGCTCCCGCCCGAGCGTCCGCAGGCCCTCCTCGTCGGTCAGCAGCAGGGCCGCCGCGCCGTCGTTGAGGGGGGAGGCGTTGCCCGCGGTCACCGTGCCGCCCTCGGTACGGAAGGACGGCTTGAGCCTGGCCATCGCGGCGAGGGAGGCGTCCGGCCGTACGCATTCGTCGGCGGCGAAGGGGACCGGGTCGCCCTTGCGCTGCGGGACGGGCACGGGTGCCAGCTCGGCGTCGAACAGGCCCTGTTCCTCGGCGGCGGCCGCCTTCTGGTGGGAGGCGAGGGCGAACTCGTCCTGCTGCTCCCGGCTGATCTTGTGCTTGTCCGCGATACGTTCCGCGGACTCGCCCAGCGGGATGGTCCACTGCGGGTCCATCTTCGGGTTGACCATGCGCCAGCCGAGGGTGGTCGAGTACAGCTCGGCGTTCCCGGCGGGGAACGGCCTATCGCTCTTGGGCAGGACGTACGGCGCCCGGGTCATGGATTCCACACCGCCGGCCACGGCGATGGAGGCGTCGCCGACGGCGATGGCGCGGGCGGCCTGGATGACCGCCTCCAGACCGGAGGCGCACAGCCGGTTGACGGTGACGCCCGGCACGCTGGTCGGCAGCCCGGCGAGCAGCGCGGCCATCCGGCCGACGTTGCGGTTCTCCTCGCCGGCGCCGTTGGCGTTGCCGAAGTAGACGTCCTCGATCCGGGCCGGGTCCAGGTCGGGGGTGCGGGCGAGGAGTTCACGGATGGCGTGGGCGGCCAGGTCGTCGGGGCGTACGCCGGCGAGGCCGCCGTTGTAGCGGCCGATCGGCGTGCGGACCGCGTCGACGATGTACACCGTGTTCACAGCAGACCCTCCGGGACAGTGAGTTTCGCGTCGGTCTTGGCGATGATCTCCTCGACGCCGACCCCGGGCGCGGTCTCGACGAGGACGAGTCCCTCGTCGGTCACGTCGAGCACAGCGAGGTCGGTGATGATCCGGTCCACGCACGCCTTCCCCGTCAGCGGCAGCGCGCACTCGGTCAGGATCTTCGCCGAGCCGTCCTTGGCGGTGTGGGTCATCACGACGATGACGGTCCGGGCGCCGTGGACGAGGTCCATCGCGCCGCCGATCCCGGTGACGAGCTTGCCGGGGATCGCCCAGTTGGCCAGGTCGCCGCGTGCGGAGACCTGCATGGCGCCGAGCACGGCGACGTCGATGTGCCCGCCGCGGATCATCGAGAACGACAGCGCCGAGTCGAAGAACGACGCCCCGGGCAGGACCGTGACGGTCTCCTTCCCGGCGTTGATCAGGTCCGGGTCGACGGCGTCCTCGGTGGGGTAGGGGCCGGTGCCCAGGATGCCGTTCTCCGACTCCAGGACCACTTCCACCCCCTCGGGCAGATAGTTCGGGATCAGCGTCGGCAGCCCGATCCCCAGGTTCACGTACTGCCCGTCCTCCAGCTCGCGCGCCGCCCGCGCGGCCATCTGCTCCCGCGTCCAGGCCATCAGCTGCTCACCGTCCGCTGCTCGATCTTCTTGTCCCCGGCCTGCTCCGCCGTCAGCGCCACCACCCGCTGCACGAAGATCCCCGGCAGATGTACGGCGTCCGGATCGATCGCGCCCGGTTCCACCAGCTCCTCCACCTCCGCGATCGTCACCCTCCCGGCCATCGCCGCGAGCGGGTTGAAGTTGCGGGTGGACTTGTTGAACACCAGGTTCCCGTGCCGGTCGCCCTTCGCCGCCCGCACCAGCGCGAAGTCCGTACGGATGCCCCGCTCCAGCACGTACTCGGTGCCGTCGAACTCCCGCACCTCCTTCGCCGGCGACGCCAGCGCCACCCCACCGGAGCCGTCGTACCGCCACGGCAGCCCGCCCTCCGCGACCTGGGTGCCCACTCCCGCGGGGGTGTAGAAGGCGGGGATCCCGGCGCCGCCGGCCCGCAGCCGCTCCGCCAGCGTGCCCTGCGGGATCAGCTCCACCTCCAGCTCACCCGCCAGATACTGCCGCGCGAACTCCTTGTTCGCCCCGATGTAGGAACCGGTCACCCGCGCGATCCGCCCCGCCGCGAGCAGGACGGCCAGCCCCGACTCCATCGCCCCGCAGTTGTTCGAGACCACCGAAAGGCCACTCACCCCCCGCTCGTACAACGCCCCGATCAGCACGTTCGGGACACCACTCAGCCCGAACCCGCCCACCGCCAGCGACGCGCCCTCCGGCACATCGGCCACCGCCTCCGCGGCCGTGGCGACCACCTTGTCCATCCGTGCAGCCTCATCTCTCAGCGAATTAATCAGGGCACTGAGTATTTCAGCGAGATGTCTGCCACGCTGCCACTGCCGCCATCACCCGTCAAGACCTGGGGTAATGGCAGACGGGTGTACTGACACCATCAGCTTCTGCCGGTATCGTTCAGTACACCAACGAATTCGGACCATGGGAGCGCATATGGCCGCGGTGGACCTCACCACCCACCCCGGGCACCTGGCCCGGCGGCTTCAGCAGGCCCACTACCTGCTGTGGAACACGATGGTCTCGGAGGAGACCACCTCGCCGCAGTTCGCCGTGCTGAACGCGCTCGTCGCCGAGCCTGGGCTGGACCAGCGGACCGTGGGGGAGCGGGTGGGCCTGGACCGGTCGACCATCGCCGAGGTCATCAGCCGGCTCGGCCGGCGGGAGCTCCTCGACAAGGTGCGTGACCCGCAGGACGGCCGCCGCTTCCTGCTGCGTCTCACCGACGAGGGAGTGCGGGTCCACCGCAAGCTCTCCGTGCGCACCGCCCGGATGAACCAGGTCTTCCTCGCCCCGCTCTCGGCCGAGGAACAGAGCCAGTTCTTCGACCTGATCCGACGGGTCTCGGACGCGGCGGAGGGCCTGCGCAACCCGGCCGAGCCGGCCCTGCCGCAGGGTCAGGCCTTGGCGAACACCACCCACACCTGACCGTCGGCGAAGTCCAGCGGGCTGCCGTCCGCGCCCGTGAACGTCGTCCCGTCGGTGGCTTGCGGGCGTGACCAGGTGGCTTCGTACGACCGGCCGTCGCGCAGCACCTCCGCCGTTCCCGTACCGACCGTCTCGGTGAACGGCGTGTAGTTGCCGAGCACGTCGTGATACGCCGACTTCGTCACCCGCACGTGCTGCACCACGACCGTCGCCGGTGCCAGCCGGTTGCCCGCCGTCGTCCTCGCCGGTGTGCCGTCCATCGACACCAGCCAGCGGTTCCGGTCGGCGGACCAGGAGAAGGCGAAGCGGGCCGCCGGGTACCGCACGGTGCGCGAGGCGGTGACCGTGCCGCCGGCCGGGGCCGGGCCGTAGCGGAAGCCGGTGGTGAGCGCCGCCCTGCCGGGCGCCCCGTCCATCAGCCTGGCCGGGCGGAGGTACAGGTTGTGCGGGGCCGGTCGGCCGCTGCCCCGGTAGTAGGCGCCGGACGCCTCCGCGGGTGACTCCGGCCGCAACGGCGCCCGGCGGATCAAGGGGAGCAGCTTCTTCTGTGCGCCGGAGAAGGCGAGCGTCGGCCGGTCGAACTGGCGCAGCAGCTCCAGGTCGGACTCGCGGGCGCTGCGGACGGGGCCGACGACCTCGGGGAGCCGGGTGGCGTACACCGCCATCAGCCGACTGAGCCCGCCCTCCACCTGCTCCGCGTACACCACGTCCGCCGCGTCGAGGCCGGTCTGGGGGCGGGCCGCGGCCACGTTGTCGATCTTCACGGCCAGTACGGATCCGGTGGCCTGCTGCCGGTTCGGTGTCGGTGTGCCGCTCTGCGGTGCGCGGCCGTCGTCGTCCGCCGGGCCGTGCCGGGTGCAGCCGGCCGTGAGCGAGGCCGTCACGGCCGCCACCAGCCCTGCCGTCAGCACGGCCCGGCGGGTCGGCGCCCCATGTCCCCTGTCCAGTCCCCTGCCCACCGCTGTCCCCCCGGTTCGACCCCTGTTCGCCCCCTTGATTGTGTGCTCATCGGTTCATCGGTGGCCATACCCGGTCGAATCCGAACCCGGTCGAATCCGATCGTGGGCGCCGGAGACCGTAGCCACGCGGTCAGGACCCCAGGATCTCCGTCAGGTCGTAGCGCACCGGCTCCTCCAGCTGGGCGTAGGTGCAGCTGTCCGGTGTGCGGTCCGGGCGCCAGCGGCGGAACCGGGCCGTGTGCCGGAAGCGCGCCCCGTTCTCCATGTGGTCGTACGCCACCTCGGCCACCCGCTCCGGCCGCAACGGCACCCAGGACAGGTCCTTCTTGCCCGACCAGCGGCTCGGCGCGCCGGGCAGCCGGGCCGACTCATGGGCGGCCTCCTCCGCCCAGGCCGCCCACGGATGCCCGGAGACGTCGGCCATGCGCAGCGGCTCCAGCTCCTCGATCAGCTCGGCCCGCCGCTTCATCGGGAACGCGGCCGACACGCCCACGTGCTGGAGGGCGCCCCGGTCGTCGTACAGGCCGAGCAGCAGCGAGCCCACCACGGGGCCGCTCTTGTGGAGGCGGTAGCCGGCCACCACGACGTCGGCCGTCCGCTCGTGCTTGACCTTGAACATGGCGCGCTCGTCCTGCCGGTAGCGCAGGGTGAGCGGCTTGGCGATGACCCCGTCGAGGCCGGCCCCCTCGTACTGCTCGAACCACCGCCGGGCCACCTCGACATCGGTCGTGGCCGGCGCCAGATGCACCGGCGGGGTCACCCCGTCCAGCGCCCGCGTGAGCAGCGCGCGGCGATCGGTCAGCGGCATGTCGAGCAGTGACTCGTCGGCCAGTGCCAGCAGGTCGAAGGCGACGAAGGAGGCGGGCGTCCGCTCCGCCAGCGTGCGCACCCTGGAGTCCGCCGGATGGATCCGCTCGGTCAGCGCGTCGAAGTCCAGCCGGCCCTCCCGGGCGATGACGATCTCCCCGTCCAGCACGCACCGCTCGGGCACCCGCTCCGTCAGCGCCGCTACCAGCTCGGGGAAATACCTGGTCAACGGCTTCCCGGTACGACTGCCGAGCTCGACTTCGCAGCCGTCCCGGAACACGATCGCGCGGAAGCCGTCCCACTTCGCCTCGTACTGCATGTCCGGCGGGATCGTCGCCACCGACTTGGCGAGCATCGGCTTCACGGGTGGCATCACCGGCAGATCCATGCCACGACTCTACGAGCGGTCCCCGGCGCGCGCTCGCCACGCGGCACCCTCCGGTTCGGGCCCGGGCCCGCCGTCCGCCGGACCTGGGGACCGTGTCGAGCCGATATGCGCGGTGGGGGTGGTGCGCCTACCGTGGCCGCATGGGCGATGCGGTGCAACTGGAGGTGGCCGGCCGGACCGTACGGCTGTCCAGCCCGGACAAGGTGTTCTTCCCGGAGCGCGGTTTCACCAAGCTGGACGTCGCCCGCTACTACGCGGCCGTCGCCCCCGGCATCCTGCGCGCCCTGCGCGAGCGCCCCACCACCCTGCAACGCTACCCGGACGGCATCGAGGGCGAGTGGTTCTACCAGAAGCGCGCCCCCAAGGGCATGCCCGACTGGATCCCCACCGCCCACATCACCTTCCCCAGCGGCCGTACCGCCGACGAGATGTGTCCCACCGAGGAGGCCGCCGTGGTGTGGGCGGCGCAGTACGGCACGCTCACCTTCCATCCCTGGCCGGTGCGCCGCGACGACGTCGACCGGCCCGACGAACTCCGTATCGACCTCGATCCGCAGCCCGGCACCGACTTCGCCGACGCGGTCCGCGCCGCCCACGAACTGCGCGCCGTCCTGGACGAGTTCGGCGGACTGCGGGGCTGGCCCAAGACCTCCGGCGGCCGCGGGCTGCACGTCTTCGTGCCCATCGAACCAAGGTGGACCTTCACCCAGGTCCGGCGCGCGGCGATCGCCGTGGGCCGCGAGCTGGAACGCCGGATGCCGGACCGGGTGACCATCAAGTGGTGGAAGGAGGAACGCGGCGAGCGCATTTTCATCGATTACAACCAGACCGCGCGCGACCGCACCATCGCCTCCGCCTACTCCCTGCGGCCCCGCCCGAACGCCCCCGTCTCCGCGCCGCTGCGCTGGGCGGAGGTCGACGACGTGCGGCCCGCGGACTTCGATCTGGCCACGATGCCGGCCCGGTTCGCCGAAGTCGGCGACGTGCACGCCGACATGGACGACCACGCCTACTCCCTGGACGCCCTCCTGGAACTCGCCCGCCGCGACGAACACGAGCACGGCCTCGGCGACCTGCCCTACCCGCCGGAGTACCCGAAGATGCCGGGCGAGCCCAAACGCGTCCAGCCCAGCCGGGCACGGCCCGAACAGCCTTCCTGACGGCGTGACTTGGCGCTGCCCCGGCGGCGGTCGGCGTGGCCCGGAGAGCGCTCTGACCGCCTCCTGGCGCCCGGGACTATGCTGATCGTCAGCCGCCGAGGAGGAGGGCCGAGGTGTCCGAGGCAGTGTCGCGCCCCACGCTGGAGGCCGTGGCCGCGCGGGCCGGGGTCTCCCGGGCCACCGTGTCACGGGTCGTCAACGGCGGGGACGGCGTGCGCGAGCCCCTCGTCGAGCGGGTGCGGCGGGCGGTCGAGGAACTCGGCTACGTCCCCAACCAGGCGGCCCGCAGCCTCGTCACCAAACGGCACGACGCCGTCGCCGTCGTCATCGCCGAGCCGGAGACCCGGATCTTCACCGACCCCTTCTTCGCGCTCCAACTGCGAGGCATCAGCAAGGAGCTGACCGCCCAGGACAACCAGCTCGTGCTGCTGCTCACCGAGGGACGCGACGACCACGCACGGGTGGCCCGCTACCTTGCCGGCGGCCATGTCGACGGCGCACTGGTCTTCTCGCTCCACCTCGACGACCCGTTGCCCGGCCTGATCGAGGGCGCCGGTGTCCCCACCGTGTTCGGCGGCCGGCCCGGCTGGAGCGGCGGCTCGAAGAGCGCCGTGTACGTCGACTGCGACAACCGGGGCGGTGCCGAGGACGCCGTACGCCATCTCGTCGGCCTCGGCCGGACCCGGATCGCGCACATCACCGGGCCACTGGACCAGACGTCGGCCGCCGACCGCCTCCAGGGGTACCGGGACGTCATGGGGGAGACCGATCCACGGCTGGTCGTCGCCAGCGACTTCACCCCGTCCGGCGGCGAGCTCGCCATGGGCGAACTCCTCGACCGCTGCCCGGACGTGGACGCGGTGTTCGCCGCCAACGACCTCACCGCGCTCGGCGCCCTGCGCGTCCTGCGCGAGCGCGGCCGCCGGGTGCCCGAGGACGTCGCCGTGATCGGCTTCGACGACGTGCTGCCCGTCGCCGAACAGACCGAGCCGCCGCTGACGACGGTCCGTCAGGACATCGAGGAGATGGGCCGGTTGATGGCCCGGCTGCTGCTGTCCACGCTGAACCGCGGCGAGTCGGCGACCGGAGCGTCGGCCGGCGTCGTCCTGCCCACGACACTGATACGGCGCGCGACCGCCTAGCCCGTCTCATCCTCAGGCCTGCCTTGAGTTCTGCCCTCAGGTCTGCTGCGGCTCGCCCTTGATCACCGCGAAGCGGGCGCCGTACGGGTCGGCCAGCTTGGCCATCCGGCCCACACCCTCCAGCGTGGTCGCCGGCATCCGCACCCGGCCGCCCGTCTGCTGGGCCTTCTCGACCACCGCGTCCGGGTCCTCGACCTCGAAGTACGGCAGCCAGTACGCGCCGGCCTGCGCCTCGGCCGGGTCCTCGGCCAGCGGGACCATCCCGCCGAACATCGACGCGTCGTCACCGCCCGCCGGGTTGACACAGGTGTAGGTGCCGCCGGGGAAGGGCACGCCGGAGGTCTCCAGGCCAAGCGTCTTGTGATAAAAGGCCGCGGCGGCCGCGATGTCCGGGGTGTACAGCTCGACCCAGCACAGCGAACCCGGATCGCCCGCCACGCCGACGCCCTTGGTCAGCGCCGGCTGCCAGATGCCGAAGGGCACGCCCGCCTGGTCGGCGAGGATCGCCAGGTGGCCCTGGCCCATCACGTCCATCGGCTGGGCGAGGACGCTGCCGTGCGCCTGCTCGGCCGCCTTCGCGGTGGCCTGTGCGTCCTCGCTCTGGAAGTAAACGGTCCAGGACGGCGGACCCTGCTCCGGGGTGGTCTGCATACCGCCGGCGACGGTCCTGCCGTCCAGCTGGAAGAATCCGTAACCGCCGGCGTCGGGCCCCGCCGACTGGAACTGCCAGCCGAAGAGACCGTTGTAGAAGGAGACGGCGCCGTCGATCTCGGGTGTGCCGAGGTCGATCCAGTTGGGAGCGCCGTTGACGAAACGGGTGGTGAGCATCATCGCCCTCCTCGGAAGGGTCCTGTCCTCTGCTGCGCCGAGTCTTCCACCGCCCGCTGACAATCGCTGCCCGACCACGCCCACCGCAGGCTGGTTACCGTGGGTCACCCGACGCAATCGCCGAGTTTCGAACTCGTTCCGCGTGCCGCCGTGCGCGGGCGTGGCGCGCAGGCGCATGATCGAGGCTGCGGCGCTCTGTCGCTGTCGCGTTGAGCGGGCGTTGATCGAACGTTTTTCGCCGCCCGGCACGATCCTGGCCATGCACTTCGACACCATCACCCCGCCCCGCACGCCCGTCCCGGCCTGGCAGGCGCAGGCGTTGTGCGCGCAGACCGGGGCGGACTTCTTCTTTCCCGAGCCCGGCAGCTCGGTGCGCGAGGCCAAGCGCATCTGCGGTATGTGCGAGATGCGTTCGGCCTGCCTGGAGTACGCGCTGGACAACGACGAACGCTTCGGCGTCTGGGGTGGAATGTCCGAGAAGGAACGCCTGGAACTGCGCCGCGCGTCCCGCTGAACCCACGCCCGCCCGGGAAACGCGGTACGACGGTATGCCCCGGCCCGGCTACCATCCGGGGACGCGGCCGGACGTAGCGCAGAGGCAGGCGCACGCCTTGGCAAGGCGGACACGCCGGTTCGAATCCGGTCGTCCTGGCCGCGTGACGAGGTCCTGTAGAGCAGAGGCAGACTCGACACCCTGTCAAGGTGGATACGCCGGTTCGAATCCGGCCGGGACCGCGGTACGGCGGACACGGGGCGGGGCGGATGAGCGAGGCGATCACCGAGGCGGAACTGGCGGCTTTCCACCAGGTGGTGGGGAAGCTGCGGGCGCTGCCCGTCGACGACCCGGTGCGGCTGCGTGCCGAGCAGGTCGCCGCCTCCTTCGCCCGCGACGGACGGCTGCGCCGCCGCAGGACGCGCAGCGCCGAGACGTCGACGGCCGACGCTGCCGTGATGGCCGCGACCGCGACCGGTGCTCTGGACCGCCGCGAGGACGCGCCGCTGGCCGTGCCCGGCGCCGGCGGTGTCTTCCTGAAGCCGCGCACCTGCTACGTCTGCAAGTCGCCCTATCGACAGGTCGATACCTTCTACCACCGGCTCTGCCCCGACTGCGCCGCCGACAACTCCGCGCGCCGCGCCCTGAGCACCGACCTCGGCGGCCGTCGGGTGCTGCTCACCGGCGGCCGGGTGAAGATCGGCTTCCAGCTGGCGCTGATGATGCTGCGCGACGGCGCCGACGTCCTCGTCACCTCGCGCTTCCCGTACGACACCCGGCGGCGTTTCGAGGCGGCGCCGGGCAGCGCCGAGTGGCTGGACCGGCTCACCGTCCTCGCCGTCGGCCTGCGCGACCCTCGCCAGGTCCTCGGTCTGTGCGAGGAGTTGCGGCAGGAGGGCGAGCCGCTGGACATCCTCGTCAACAACGCGGCCCAGACCGTGCGCAGACCGCCCGAGTCGTACGCCCTGCTGGCCGCCGGCGAGCGCGACGCCCTGCCCCCTGGCGCCCGGCAGGCCCCCGGCTTCGCCCCGATGCGCAGCCTGACGGGCTCGGCCGCGACCCTGCCCGTCGCGCTGCGCGAGGCCGACGAGGCCGGGCTGCTGCCCGACCCGGCGCCCGAGAACTCCTGGTCGGCCCGGCTCGGCGACCTCGACCCCGCCGAGGTCCTGGAGACCCAGCTCGTCAACGCCCTCGCCCCGGCCCTGCTGTGCGACCGGCTGCTGCCGCTGCTGCTGGCCTCGCCGCACCCGCGCCGCTACGTGGTCAACGTGACCGCCGTCGAGGGCCGTTTCACCGTCCGCAACAAGATGGCCGGTCATCCCCACACCAACATGGCCAAGGCCGCCCTCAACATGCTCACCCGCACCAGCGCCGCCGAACTCGCCGAGCGAGGCGTCCACATGTGCGCCGTGGACACCGGCTGGATCACCGACGAGAACCCGGCGCCGAAGAAGGCCCGGATGGCGGGCGCGGGTTTTCGCACCCCCCTCGACATCGTCGACGGCGCGGCCCGCGTCTACGACCCGATCGTGCGCGGCGAGGCCGGGGACCCGGTGTCCGGGGTGTTCCTGAAGGACTACCGGGAGGCGGAGTGGTGAACGAGGACCCGCAGCGCTCTCGGCGGAAGACCTTCCCCGCTGTCCCGCCCGTCGTGCCGCGCCCGGCTGCCGAACTCGCCCCGCTGTTCGACCGGTTGCGGGCCGGCCGCGCCGCCGGAGGTCTGACCGTCAGCTCCTGCGCAGGTCGGTGAAGACCTCCATCCAGTACCGCTGCTGCCGCTCCGACGCCCCCACCAGGTAGGTCGCGCGCAGCTTGGCCGGAAGCTGGGCCACCAGGCGGCCCACCGCCGCCCGGTGTCTCTTCAGCTGGGACAGCTCCGCGTTGGCGAGGATCTGGTGCACCACGTCACTGTCGTCACCGCCCTCGTCGGAGAGGGCGGCGGCCCTGCGCAGCCGGGCCTCCCAGGCGTCGACGTCCCGGGCCAGCTCGCGCAGACCGGTGACCGGGCGGCCCCTGAAACGGTCGATGAGGGCGGTCAGCGGCACCGGCGCGTACTCGCCGTCGCCGAGGTAGACCGTGCCCATCTCCAACGGCAGCCCCTTGCGGTGCAGCTTGATGAGCCGCTCCAGCGTCCGCTTGGTGATCCAGGCCCGGCCCTCGTCGTCGATGTCGTGCTTCCACCACTCCAGAACCGTCTCGGCGTCCCCGCCGTACCGCGCGAGCAGCCACTCGTTGGCCGGGATGTCCTCGGGCTCGACCTGGAGCGACGCCGTGAACCGGGTCGCCTGGGCGATGTTGTTCCGCGACACCAGCAGCTTGCGCCCCAGGTGGTACGGCGGGTTCTGCACGGCTATCTGGGCCCGCAGGTTCTCGATCCGCCGCCCCGCCAGCGACCACTCCTGGGTGACCTCCATCAGCTTGGCGAACGCGGCCCTGTCCTTGGGCCGGTTGTACTCGTCCCACACGATCGCCTTGGGCTCCGGACCCGTGAAGGGCGCGGCGAGGAGGTTGTCGAGCGTGCCGTCCGGGGACGGCACCGGCGCGCACAGGTCCTCGACGTTCGTCACCGGCAGCGAGAAGTACAGGGCGTCCCGGCCGAGCCCCGCGCGCAGGGTCTCCCGGACCAGCTCCGTCTTGCCGCAGCCCGGCGGTCCCTGGAGCAGTACCGTCCAGCGGTTGCGCAGCGCCGCCCGCACCACCTGCCGCACCGGGTCCGCGACCGTCGCCGGATTGGCCACGCCCACGCTGGCGGCGATCCGGTCGAGGATCTCGGCCGTGCGGTTCTGCCCCGGCCGTCCGTCGGGGCCCGGCTCGGCCAGCCGCAGCCGCTCGCCGTCGACCAGTGGCAGGCCCCAGCGCAGCGGGAAGCCCTCGCGCGCGTTGGCCAGGATGTGGTCGAGGGTGCGCGGGGAGAGCAGCTCGCGCAGCGCGGGGGAGAGGGACGCCCACAGGGAGAACACCTCACGCAGGTCCCACGGGCGGTACCTGGCCGCGAGGTGGCGGCGCCAGGAGGTGTCGTTCGCCGTGATCCGTATCGTCACCATGCGGTCCAGGAGCGCCAGGTCACCACGGCGTGCCGAGGTCTCCGACAGCGACTCGTTGTCGGTCAGGAACACGCCGACGCAGCCCAGGGCGCGCAGATCGTGCTCGCCCAGCGACCAGTCGCAGGCGATCTGCATGAGCTGCGACTGGATCGTGTCGCCCGCCTGCAGCGAGTCGTCGATGAGCAGCACGAACGGCCGGCCCGGCTTGAGCTGGCTCATCACCAGCTGGCGCAGCACCAGTTCGCCCGTGTGCGGGTCCCGGACCGGCGCGTTGACCAGCAGGTCGTCCGGGGTCAGGTTCGCCGCCGGCACGTACACCAGCGTGGTGTCCGGGTGCGCGCGGGCGAGGTGCGAGAAGAACGTCGCCGTCTTGCCGACGCCGTGCTCGCCGAAGACCTGTCCCGTCTGCCCCATGTCGATCATCGCGTCGATGAACGACTCCAGACGGGACGTGGCCGGCTGCTGTGCCTTCTGTGCCTTCTGCGTCTCTGTGGTCATCTACCGTGATCCCGTGGTGACGCGATGGCAGTCCATCGCGGGTGTGTGCGTCTCGGGCCAGTCGTTGCCGCCCTCGGTGATCAGCCAGATCCATTTCTCCGGCTCGGCCGGGGTGATCGGCGGCGCGTATCCGTCGGTGAGGACGACGACCGCGTCCGGGTCCGCCTCGCAGCGCCGGCCCGCCACTTCGGAACGGCCCTCCACGTAGTCCGCGACCACCTGGAAGCTGGTGCCGCCCCCGCCGTACACCCTCTCCCCGGGCCGGAACGGCATCACCACGGCGTCGAAGGACAGCCAGCGCGCCTGCACCCCGTCGATCCGGCCGACGAGCCGGGTGAGCCAGTCGATCACCCGGTCCGGCATCGAGCCCGAGGTGTCGTAGGCGATGACGAGCACCTTCTCGCGCACCGGGCCGCGCCGGGCGAGCATCGGGTCCTGGCCGAGGGCCGCGAGGAGGGCGCCGCGCTTCTTCGGGTACACCAGCCGCTCGCCGTCGCGCAGCCGGGAGCCCAGGACGTCGACCAGCCAGCGCTGCCACCAGTCGACGGTCCGGGTACGGGTGGTCTCGCCGCGCAGCAGGCCCGCGCCCAGGTTTCCCCAGAGCTTCGCGGCCCGTGCCGACCCGGCCTCCGTACGGCTCATGAGATCGAGCAGCTCACTCTCCGCGCCCGCGTGGCCCCGCCGGGCCGCCAGCAGAGAGTTGAGCAGCGCGGAGGAGGTCACCGCGTCGACCGTCTCCTGGTCGGCGGGGACCAGACCGGCCACCAGGTGCGTGCACAGCGCCGGTGGCACCGGCGGATCGCACATGCGCTTCAGCTCGCCGTAGATCCGCATGTCGGTCTCGGCGAACTCCTCGTACGCGAGCGGCTCCAGGCCGTGGGCCGTCAGGTCGACGCGGTAGGCGTCGTACACCGTGCGCGGGTCGACGCCCGTCGGCCGGCCGTCCAGCAGGGGCAGCTCCGCGCGGGCGAGGCGGACCAGGGCCACGTGGTTGATGGCGACCTCGGCGGCGAGCGTGAACACCGGGTCCTCGCGCAGCTCGGGATCGGCCAGGAGGTGCCGGTGCACCAGATGCCGGGCCTCGTGGAACAGCACGAACTTCACGCCGTCCAGGCCCAGTCCGACGAAGAAGTCCGGGTTGTAGAGCAGCAGACAGGTGCCGTCGCCCGAGGCGACCACGGCTGCCGTGTCCACCGCCGTCGTCGGGATCTGGTGCGGGCACTTCGAGTACAGCCACGAGGCCACCGCGGACTCCGTCAGCCCGAAGTCCAGCAGCGCGGCCTCCTTGAGCCGCCGCGCCTGAGCCACGACCTCCGGATCCGCCGGGCGGTAGGCCTCGAGTGCCCTGCGGTCGGCCAGGTCGACCACGAGAGGGCGTGGCCGCCCCCGCTCTCCGTACGCCATGTGCCGTCCCCCGTGCCGCAGTTCCCCCAGTGCTCCATTGGTACCAGCCGGCACTGACAACGGGCCAAGGCATTACGATCTGCCGCAAGGGCGGGGCCGTAGCGCAGAGGCAGGCGCACCGGTCTCCAGAACCAGAACACGCCGGTTCGAATCCGGCCGCCCCGCCCCCCGAAGAGCTTCCGGGAAGAGCTTCCGAAAGGACGCCCGGGGCAGCGACGGCGGTGGCAGTGATCCGGTGCTCGAACGTCGGCGCGCGGTGCCCGGTAGCCCGCCCGGCTGGTGGCGGCCGGCGCGATCGCCCGCCCGCCGACGTCGGGGCGGGCCAGGAGGCTTTGCCGGGCCGGTGGGGGATGGCTGCACCTGGCACCGGACGCGGGCTCATCTGCCACCGGGCCGTCCCGGCGCCCGGGTCGCCCGCCTTTCCCACCTCAGGAGCCGTGCGGCCGGGTCGCACACGGGCAGGTATGCGAGCGGCCCGCCCGCGCGGCACGCTGGTAGGGGAGGGACGTGGCGATGGGAGGAGTTCCCATGGGACACACCGAACAGCGGCCAGCCACCCGGACCCGGGCCGGGAAGCCCGTCGGCGCCGGGAGCGTGTTCTTCTCCTTCGCCCCGTGGGTCATCTTCGGCGTCGTGGCCAGCCCCAGCACCTGGGAGTACGCGGCACTGGCCGCGCTGATCGCCGCCGCCGTGCTCTCCGGCAAGGACATGCTCCGGGGCCGGTTCTTCCTCCTGGACATGGTCGCCATCGTGTTCTTCGCCGTACTCTGCGTGCTCGCTCTCGCCCTGGACCGCCACGAGCTGATCTGGCTGGAGACGTACGCCCAGGTCATCTCCAGCGCGGTCGTGGCCGTCGTGGCGCTCGGCTCCCTGCTGTCCGACCCCTTCACCGCGCAGTACGCACGGCACTCGGTGCCGCGCGAGTACTGGGACTCGCCCGTCTTCAAGCACGTCAACAAGGTGCTGACCGCGGCCTGGGGAGCGGTCTTCGCGCTGATGGCCCTGTCCACCTGGCTGGCCGTCCTGATCCCCGCGGGCAGCGACTGGTTCAACTGGGTCGTTCCCGTCGCCCTGCTGGTCTGGGCCGTGAAGTTCACCGAGCGCTATCCGGACCGCTACAAGCAGCGGGTGACGGCCTAGCTAGGCGATGGCCCCCGCGGTCCTGACGAGCTCCCCGGTCGTGCCGTGGAAGCTGTCGAGGAGCTGGGCCAGCACCGCCCAGGCCTCCTCGCGGCCCCCCAGGCGGTCCCGGACCAGCGGGCGCAGCGCGTCCTCGGCCTCGGCGGCGCGGTGCGGGAACATCACATGCCCCAGGGCGAGCACCGTCAGCACGTCCAGGGCCGGTCCGTGGTCCAGCGCGTACCCGGCGGGCCCGTCCAGGATCCCCGCCCGGCGGACGCGGAAGTCGAACTTGCGGTGGGTGCCGAACTGGGCGCGCAGCGAGGGCGGGCAGTCCGGGCGGACGGACAGGGCCCAGCGGACGTAGCCGGGCAGGGAGTTCTCACGGTCCGCCTCGGCGACCGTCTGCCAGTGCTCCCGCCGGTAGACCATGGAGGCGGCCTCCCGCGCAGCGGGCATGGAGGCAGACTCGCGCAGGGCCGGCACCAGTCCGAGGCGGGCGACCCGCTCGGGGACCGGCGGCGCCTCGTAGTCGTCGCGCAGGACCGGGTCGACCTCCACCGCCAGCAGCCGCCCCGGCGCGAAGGGCACCCCGTCCAGGATGGCCCGCCGCAGCGCCGTGTCCCGGTCGGTGAGCAGCCGCCAGACGACGGCGTTGAGATCCGGGTCGTCCTCCTGGAGCATCCACAGCACCACCGAGGACGGCAGTGCCGGGAGCGTGAAGGGGATCCGGCGCCTGGTCTCCCGGAGATCCTCCGGCGTCGGCCGGGGCAGCCCGACACGCGCGCGTACCCGGTCGGCGTCCGCGGAGTCGATCAGGTCCAGCAGGAAGCCGACCGCGCGGCCGGAGGTGGTGTCAGCACGCATGCGCGCATGATGCCGCAGGCCACCGACAGGGCGCACCGGAAAATCCGGGCGCCCGTCCGTCGGGGTGTCACGCGCCGGCGCGCGCCGCCATCCGGGCCTTGCGCGCGGCCAGCTTCTCGTCGAACTTCAGGGCCTCCGCGTCCAGCCCGCCCATGAACAGACCGAGTTCCTCCTGCGCCTTCAGGCCCTCCGGGCCGAGGCCGTCGATCTCCAGGACCTTCAGGTGGCGCAGCACCGGCTGGAGCACGTCGTCGTGGTGGATGCGCAGGTTGTAGACCTCGCCGATCGCCATCTGGGCGGCGGCCCGCTCGAAGCCGGGGATGCCGTGGCCGGGCATGCGGAAGTCGACGACGACGTCCCGTACCGCCTGCATGGTCAGGTCCGGGGCGAGCTCGAAGGCCGCCTTGAGCAGGTTCCGGTAGAAGACCATGTGCAGGTTCTCGTCGGTCGCGATGCGGGACAGCATGCGGTCGCACACCGGGTCGCCGGACTGGTGGCCGGTGTTGCGGTGCGAGATGCGGGTCGCGAGCTCCTGGAAGGCGACGTAGGCGACCGAGTGCAGCATCGAGTGCCGGTTGTCGGACTCGAAGCCCTCGCTCATGTGCGACATCCGGAACTGCTCCAGCTTGTCCGGGTCCACCGCGCGCGAGGCGAGCAGGTAGTCGCGCATCACGATGCCGTGCCGGCCCTCCTCGGCGGTCCAGCGGTGCACCCAGGTGCCCCAGGCGCCGTCCCGGCCGAACAGCGAGGCGATCTCGTGGTGGTAGCTGGGCAGGTTGTCCTCGGTGAGCAGGTTCACCACCAGGGCGATCCGGCCGATCTCGGTGACCTTGGACTGCTCCTTCTCCCAGGCCTGGCCGTCCTCGAAGAAACCGGGGAAGTTACGGGCGTCCGTCCACGGCACGTACTCGTGCGGCATCCAGTCCTTGGCGACCTTCAGATGCCGGTTCAGCTCTGTCTCGACCACTTCCTCCAGGGCGTACAGCAGCCGCGCGTCGGTCCAGGCTGACGAGCTGCCGAGATGGGGAGAAGTGATCGTCACGAGAACTCCAGGGGGACGCCGAACAAGAGCGGATGAACGGGAGCAGACCGGCGAGCGGTGCCGGAACCTACGTGATCGTAGGCTACGAATCCGTAGGTTACGAAGCCGTAGGTTAAGTGCGATGTAAAGACTGCTGATCAGGCCCGGTGCGCAAGGCGAATCGGGACATGCCAACCAGCCCCGGGACTCGCAGGTCCCGAGGCTGAAGAGGCGAAACGATCACTCGTCAGGCGTACAACTCCCGCAGCCGCACCGAGAGACACGTCACACATCCCTCGAGTTTCTCGAACTCGGAGATGTCCACCGTGACCACCTCGTGGCCGAGGTCGGTCAGCAGCTCCGCGGTCTTGGGGGCGCCGGCCGACATCAGCAGCTTGCCGCCGCCGAGCAGCACCACATGGGCGCCCGCGTCCTCGGGCACCGCCAGGAAGCCCGGGAACAGCGAGGGCCGGTCCACGTTCGGGATGTGCCCAAGAATCGTTCCGTCGGGCAGGGCGGTCACCGCCGACTTCAGATGCAGCACCTTGCTCACCGGTACGGCGACCACACGTGCGCCCAGCGGCTCGAACGCGGCCCGCAGCTGCTGTATGCCGGCCGCGTTGGTCCGCCCGCCGCGGCCGACGTAGACGGTGTCGCCGACCTTGAGGACGTCACCGCCGTCCAGGGTGCCGGGCTCCCAGATCCAGTTCACCGAGCAGCCGAGGCGGGCCACCGCCTCCTCGACGCCGGCCGTCTCCTGGCGCCGGGACTCGGCGCCGGGCCGGGTGATCAGCGCCACGTTCCTGTACATGACGACCGTGTCCTCGACGAACACCGAGTCCGGGCAGTCGTCCTCCGGGTCCACCTCGACGGTCTCCCAGCCGTGCGTGCGCAGCGTCTCCGCGTACGCCTCCCACTGCTCCTGGGCGAGCTCGACGTCGACCTTCTCCCGCTCGATGTGTGTCACCAGGCCTTCGGCGAGGCGCGGGCTGGGGCGGCGGATGAGGGCCTTCTGGCTGGGCACGACGGGTCTCCGGGGTCGGGGTTCGGCCCGGCGCCCATCGCGGGGCGCCGGACCGCCATCATGCAGGGCGGGTCCGTGTCGACAAAACCCCCCGTTGTCAGGCTGTGCCCTCCCCGAGACCGGCCACCTCGTCCGGTGTCGTGCCCGTCAGCTCCCCGTCCGCCATCAGCAGCCACCGCGTGATCCCGATCGACTCCAGGAACGGCAGGTCGTGACTGGCCACGATCAGGGCGCCCGCGTACGACTCCAGGGCCGTGGTGAGCTGCCGGACGCTCGTTATGTCGAGGCTGTTCGTCGGCTCGTCCAGCATCAGCAGCTGCGGCGCGGGCTCCGCCAGCAGCAGGGCCGCCAGCGCCGCCCGGAAGCGTTCGCCGCCGGAGAGCGTCCCCGCCTGCTGGTCGGCCCGGGCGCCCCGGAACAGGAAGCGGGCCAGCCGGGCCCGGACCCGGTTGTTGCCGGCCTCCGGCGCGAACCGGGCCACGTTCTCGGCGACGGTCAGCTCCGGGTCGAGGACGTCCAGACGCTGTGGCAGGAAACGCAGCGGCACGTGCGCGTGCGCCTCGCCCGCGACCGGTGCCAGCTCGCCGGCGATCGTCCGCAGCAGCGTCGTCTTGCCCGCGCCGTTACGCCCGATCAGCGCGATCCGCTCGGGCCCGCGCAGATCGAGGATCCCCTTCACCCGCGAACCGTGCGCGAGCTCCAGGTTCTCCAGCGTCAGCACGTTGCGGCCCGGCGGTACGGCCGTGTACGGCAGTTCGACCCGGATCTCGTCGTCGTCCCGTACCGCCTCCACCGCCTCGTCCAGCCGCTCCTTCGCCTCGCTGAGCCGCTCCTCGTGCATGATGCGGTGCTTGCCCGCGGACTCCTGGGCCGCGCGTCTGCGTGCGCCCATGACGATCTTCGGCTCGCGCTTCTGCTCGAACATCTTCTGCCCGTACCGCTTGCGGCGGGCCAGTTTGACCTGGGCGTCGGACAGTTCGCGCTTCTGCTTGCGGACATCGGCCTCGGCGACCCGCACCATGCGCTCGGCCGCCTCCTGTTCCACCGCGAGCGCCTCCTGGTACGCCGAGAAGTTGCCGCCGTACCAGGTGACCTCCCCGGTGCGCAGGTCGGCGATCTGGTCGACCAGGTCGAGGAGTTCGCGGTCGTGGCTGACCACGATCAGCACGCCCGGCCAGGACGCGACGGCCGCGTACAGCCGCCTGCGGGCGTACAGGTCCAGGTTGTTGGTGGGCTCGTCGAGCAGCAGCACGTCCGGGCGCCGAAGCAGCAGCGCGGCCAGGCGCAGCAGCACCGACTCGCCGCCGGACACCTCGCCGACGGTCCGGTCCAGGCCGACGTGGCCGAGGCCGAGTTCGCCGAGGGTGACCAGGGCGCGCTCCTCGACGTCCCAGTCGTCGCCGACCGTCTCGAAGTGCCGCTCGGACGCGTCACCCGCCTCGATCGCGTGCAGCGCGGCCCGCCGGGCGGCGATGCCGAGCGCCTCGTCGACGCGCAGCGCGGTGTCGAGCGTGACGTTCTGCGGCAGGTGTCCGACCTCGCCGGCCACCTTCAGGGTGCCGTCGGACGGGGTGAGCTCGCCGGCGACGAGCTTCAGAAGTGTTGATTTCCCTGATCCGTTGACGCCGACCAGGCCGGTGCGGCCGGGGCCGAAGGAGATGTCCAGGCCGTCGAAGACGGGGGAGCCGTCGGGCCAGGCGAAGGACAGGGACGTGACGGTGACGGAAGCAGACATGGGCGCCTCGCGGTTGCTTGCGGTGTCGGGGGGCAAACGCGTGTCGAGACACCGCGAGGCAGAAGCCGAGAGGGCCAGGGAGAGATCCTGCGCCGGGAGGACGGCTCACACGCCGAGGTCGAACGCCACAGACACACCTCACGGGTGTGACGCGGTGTCTCAGGACCTCAGACGAGCAACGTCCTTCTCCAATCGACGGCAACAGGACGTCTACACCGTACGAGCGGGCTCGATGAGGCGTCAACGCGTTAAACCGAGGCGTCGACGCATTGGACGCGAGCCTGTCCGGGCTCCACATGCATGTCGGATTCCTGCCAGCCTCCGCCCGGCACAGGGTGGTTGGGTCGTCCGCATGACGAAGAACCAGAGCACCCTGCGGGACCACGCCCTCGCCTTCCACGCCCTGCACGTCCCGGGGCGGCCGCTCGTCCTCCCGAACGCCTGGGACGCGGTGAGCGCCCGGCTCGCGGAGGACGCGGGCGCCGCCGCGGTGGCGACCACCAGCGCCGGGCTCGCCTGGGCCCTGGGCGCCGTCGACGGCGACCGGCTGGACCGGGACCGGGCGCTGGAGGCCGTGGGGCGCATCGTCGCCACGGTGCGGGTTCCGGTCAGCGCCGACATCGAGAGCGGGTACGCCGAGGATCCGGCGGGTGTCGCCGACACCGTCCGGGCGGTGCTCGCGGCGGGCGCGGTGGGCATCAACATCGAGGACGCCCTGTACGGCGAGGAGGGGAGCGGGCCGCTGCGGTCGGTCGTGGGGCAGGCCGAGCGTATTGCGGCCGCGCGTGCGGCCGCGGACGCGGAGGGCGTGCCGTTGTTCGTGAACGCCCGGATCGACACCTTCCTGCGCGCCGCCGGGGGAGTCGACGCCACCCTGGAGCGGGCCGCCGCCTTCCGGGCCGCGGGCGCCGACGGGATCTTCGTCCCCGGGGTGGTCGATCCGGAGACGGTCAAGGCGCTCGTCGAGGGTGTCGACGGGCCGCTGAACGTGCTGGTGGGCCCGGGCGCGCCGGCCGTCGCCGAACTGGCCGCCCTCGGTGTCGCCCGGGTGAGCGCCGGTTCCGGCCTGGCCGAGGCCGCGCACGCGTCCGTCCGCCGCGCCGCGCGGGAGCTGCTGGACGCGGGAACGTACGGGGCGCTGGCGGGCGGGCTCGGCTACGGCGAGCTCAACACCCTGCTGGCGCGGGAGTGCTGACTCAGCAGGCGTCCCGCATCAGTTCGGCCAGGTCGTGGTCCAGGTCCAGCTGGAGGTGTTCGAGACCGGTGGGGACCAGGGCACCGGTGGCCTCCAGGAACCGGCGTATCTCGCCCGTGCGCACATGGACGACGGCGGTGCCCTCGGGGGCGTGGAACTCCAGCACGGTCCGGTCGTAGCCGTACGGTCGTACCCGGACGTCGCCGCTTCCCTCGGGGGCGTGCAGCCCGGCCGCCAGCAGCTCGCGGGAGAACGTCCAGCAGACGTCGACCCCCTCCAGGGTGGCCGGGGCCGGGAAGGTCATACGCACGGCGAAGGGGTCCTCGCGGTCGTAGCACAGGGTGGCGGGAATGCTCGGCATGCGCGGTGACGCGGCGACCAGGCGGGCCTCTACGGGCTGCTCGATGACGGTGGACAACGCCTTGCTCCCTCGTGACGGCTGTACGAATTTCCGGGCGTGTGAGACCTGGCACTGGAAGAGACGACGGAAGCGGCCGATCCGTGCACGCGAAGTGCGAGTGACCTCCGTCACCGGCCCCGTTCACACCTGGGGCTTACCTCTCACGGGGGACTGCGGGGCCCTCTGGACGGCGCCGTGAAGGTCGGCTAACTTCGCGCGCCATGAGGCGCTTGGGGAGCACGCGACGCACAGGACGAGCCCGACGTACCGGCCGGGTGGTCGCGGTGGGGGTGGCGTGCACGGCGGCGCTGGCCGCGCTGACCGCCGGCTCCGCCCAGGCCGCGACGCGGGCACCGCACTGGGCGCTGAAGGACACCGGCACCCCGGACGTGCGGTTCCGGGGCCTGGCCGCCGTCGACCGGAACACCGCCTGGCTGGCCGGTACCGGCGGCACCGTACTGCGCACCACGGACGGCGGGACGAGCTGGCGCAACGTCTCCCCGCCGGGCGCGGGCGACCTCCAGTTCCGGGACGTCGAGGCGTTCGACGCGCGCCGCGCGGTGGTGCTGGCCATCGGCGAGGGCGAGGCGTCCCGGGTCTACCGCACCGACGACGGCGGCCGGACCTGGACGGAGTCCTTCCGCAACACCGACCCCGCCGCCTTCTACGACTGCATGGCCTTCTTCGACCGCCGCCACGGCCTCGCCATGAGCGACCCGGTCGACGGGAAGTTCCGCATCCTGTCGACGAGCGACGGCGGCCGTTCGTGGCGCGTGCTGCCGGGCGGCGGCATGCCGGCCGCCCTGGACGGCGAGGCGGGCTTCGCGGCGAGCGGCCAGTGCCTGGTCACCTCAGGGCCCAAGGACGCCTGGCTGGCCACCGGCGGCGGCGCGCACGCGCGCGTGCTGCACTCCACCGACCGCGGCCTCACCTGGACCGCCGCCGACACAACCGTCCCGGCGGGCGATCCGGCCAAGGGTGTCTTCGCCCTCGCCTTCCGCGACCGTACCCACGGCCTCGCGGTCGGCGGCGACTACCGCGCCGACCAGGCCTCACCGCAGGCGGCGGCGGTCACCCCGGACAGCGGCCGCAGCTGGCGGCCCGCCGCCACCCCGCCGGCCGCCTACCGCTCCGGTGCCGCCTGGCTCCCGCACAGCCGCACCACGGCCCTCGCCGTCGGCCCCACCGGCACCGACCTGACCACCGACGGCGGCCGCACCTGGCGGACCGTCGACACCGGCTCGTACGACACGGTGACCTGCACACCGGACCTGAGCTGCTGGGCGGCCGGCGAACAGGGGCGGGCGGCACGCCTGGAGAGCTGACTCCCTCCGACGGAGTCGGCGGCGTGGTCGCCGAACAGGCGGCGGCCGCCAGGAGAGCCCGCCGTGGTCGGTGATCACGATGAATGCGGGCGGCCCGACCGCAGCGCCCGGGCACCAGGGGGCTGCCCCCGGTCGCCGTACGCGCGCGTGGGACGTCGTACGCTCGTGCCCACCATGACGACGACCGTAGGCGTACCCGCGGGCTGGCCCGTGACCGAGGAAGCGGCCCTGGCCGTGCAGGACGAGCTGCGGGGGCGGGTGGTCCTCGACGAGCCGGGCCCGGCCCCCGGCACCGGGCATGTCACCGGCGTCGACGTGGCCTACGACGACGAGCGCGACCTGGTGGCCGCGGCGGCCGTCGTCCTGGACGCGGCGACCCTGGAGGTCGTCGCCGAGGCGACCGCCGTCGGCCGGGTGTCCTTCCCGTACGTGCCGGGACTGCTCGCCTTCCGTGAGATCCCGACCGTACGGGCCGCCCTCGGCGCCCTGCCCTGCCCGCCGGGCCTGGTCGTCTGCGACGGCTATGGTCTCGCCCACCCGCGCCGCTTCGGCCTCGCCAGCCACCTGGGCGTCCTCACCGGCCTGCCCACCGTCGGCGTCGCCAAGAACCCCTTCACCTTCGCGTACGACGACCCGGACGCCCCGCGCGGCAGCCACGCACCGCTCCTCGCCGGCGCCGAGGAGGTCGGCCGTGCCCTGCGCACCCGGGACGACGTGAAACCGGTGTTCGTCTCCGTCGGCCACCGGGTGAGCCTCGACAACGCGTGCGCCCACACGCTCGCGCTCACCCCGAAGTACCGCCTGCCGGAGACCACCCGCCGCGCGGACGCGCTGTGCCGCAGGGCGCTGCGCGAAGCTCAGGGCTGAGTAGCGATTCTGAGTACTAGTACGGATGCCGCTGTTACCGTCCGACGGCAGGCTGGCCCGCATGACGACACACCGTGCACCCAAGCCCGCGGCCGACCCCGCCCCGTCCGTCGAGCGCGCCGTGAACGCGGCACTGGTCCTCGCCGTGGTGGCGGGGTTCGCCTGGATCGTCGGCATGCTCTACACCGTGCTGGAGTGGCAGTCCTGACGGCACCCGAGTCCCCTAGAACGTTGCAGCCACCCGGAACCCGATCCCGGCCGCGCGCAGCCGCTCGGTCAGCGCGTCGCCCATCGCCTGCGCGGTGGTGACCTGGCCGGCCGTCGGCGGCAGGTCGTCGAAGGCCAGCGACAGGGCGGCCTCGGCGAACATCTTCGCCGTCTCGCCATAGCCGGGATCCCCGCCCGAGACCTCCGTGAACACCCGCCGTCCGCCGCCCTCGCCGACGAACCGGACCGAGAACCAGCTACGGGCACGCTTCTCCGCGTCCGGCCCGTCCCCGGGCCTGAGCCGGTCCGACAGCCAGCGCCGGGCCGACGGCAGCTGGGCCGCCGCGACGACCGCACCCACGGCCGCGACCCCGCCGAGCGCCATCGGCAGGTGCTTGACGGCCGCGTAGTGCCGGTAGCGGAAGTCGGGGCCGTAGCGGTCCAGGGCCTTCGCCGAACGGCGCACGATCTGGGCGTCGATGGTGGGCAGCGGCAGCGCCCAGGAGCCGACCTCGGCTGCGAAGCGCGGGACACCCGTCGGCGCGCTCGCCCGGCGGCTCAGCAGCCGGGGCTCGTGCCGGGCACGGTCCCGCGCGGCGGCGATCATCTGCCGGGGGCGCGCGAACTGGTCCAGTGCGGAGGCGAAGGTGCCGCCGGAGAAGGTCGCGTCGGCGGTCACGAACCCGTCCACGGTCAGCGGCGCGCCCTCCGGCAGCTGCCGGACCGTGAAGTACGCACCCAGGTCGTGCGGGACCGAGTCGAAACCGCACGCGTGCACCAGGCGCGCGCCCGTCTCACGCGCGCGTGCGTCGTGCCGGACGTACATCAGGTCCACGAACTCCGGCTCGCCGCACAGGTCCAGATAGTCGGCGCCGGTGTCCGCGCAGGCCGCGACCAGGTCCTCGCCGTACCGGCCGTAGGGGCCGACCGTCGTGGCCACCACGCGCGCGTGCTCGGCGAGGGCGCGGACCGTGGCGGGCTCCGCCGCGTCGGCGCGCAGCACCCCGACCCCCGCGCCGCCCGGCAGCCGCTCGCGCAGCGCCTGCAGCCTGCGCTCGTCCCGGGCCGCGACGGCCCAGCGCAGGCCCTGGGGCGCGTGGGCGGCGAGGTACTCGGCGGTGAGCTCGCCGACGAAGCCGGTGGCTCCGAAGAGCACGAGGTCGTAGGGACGGTCCGTCGTCTTCAGCCTGCTCATGACACCTCTCGGTCCTGCAACCCGCGCCGTTGTCGGTGGCTGAGGCTAGCGTGAGGGGTGCGGAGGCACCCCCACCGGGTATCTTGACTAAGCGCTTGCTCGTCTACCCTTGTGCCCAGTGGAACGTGTTCTTAGCATTGTCGGTGTTACATCAGTTGTGTCACATGACTGGGGGCGGCATGGCCACGGCAGGGACGCCAGGACACGGCCCGCTCTCCGGCGTGCGCGTGGTCGAGCTGGCCGGTATCGGTCCCGGCCCGTTCGCCGCCATGCTCCTCGCCGACCTGGGCGCCGACGTGGTCCGCGTCGACCGGCCCGGCGGCCCGGGGCTCGCCATCGACCCGGCGTACGACGTCACCAACCGCAACAAGCGCTCGGTGCTCGTCGACCTGAAGTCCCCCGACGGCCCCGCCCGCGTCCTCGACCTGGCCGCCCGCGCCGACATCCTGATCGAGGGCTACCGCCCCGGCGTCGCCGAGCGGCTCGGCGTCGGCCCCGAGGACTGCCACGCCCGCAACCCCCGCCTCGTCTACGGCCGAATGACCGGCTGGGGCCAGCAGGGGCCACTTGCGCACCGCGCGGGCCACGACATCGCCTACATCGCCCTCACCGGCACCCTCGGCATGATCGGCCGCCCCGACGAGCCCCCGGCCGTCCCCGCCAACCTGCTCGGCGACTACGCGGGCGGCTCCCTCTACCTCGTCGTCGGCGTCCTGGCCGCCCTGCACCACGCGCGCGCGACCGGCACCGGCCAGGTCGTGGACGCCGCCATCGTGGACGGCACCGCGCACCTCGCCGCGATGATCCACGGCATGGTGGCCGCGGGCGGCTGGCAGGACCGGCGCGCCGCCAACCTGCTGGACGGCGGCTGCCCGTACTACGGCACCTACGAGACCGCCGACGGCGGCCACATGGCCGTCGGCGCCCTGGAACCCCAGTTCTACGCCGAGTTCCTCCGGCTGCTCGGCGGCCTCGACGACCTGGCCGACGCCCGCAAGGACTGGACCCGCTGGGGCGAGCTGCGCGAGCGCGTCGCCGCCCGCTTCAAGGCCCGAACGCGGGACGAGTGGACGGTCGTCTTCGAGGACTCCGACGCCTGCGTGGCCCCCGTCCTCTCCCTCCGCGAGGCCCCGCACCACCCCCACCTCGCGGCCCGGGGCACCTTCACCGACCACGGCGGCATCACCCAGCCCGCCCCCGCCCCGCGCTTCTCCGCGACCCCCACGACCGTGCGCACGCCTCCCGCCCGGCCCGGCGCCGACACCGGCGCGGTGGCCCAGGACTGGGGCATACCGGCACTTCTCGACGACCATGACGACGACCACGACAAGGACGCCACCTGATGGAGCTCTCGACCTTCCTCGACTACGCGGGCGACCCGCGTACCGCCGCGGACCAGGCTGCCGCGCTGGAGTCGGCGGGCCTCGACGCGGTCTGGGTCGCGGAGGCCTACGGCTTCGACGCGCCCACCATCATGGGCTACCTGGCCGCCCGCACCGAACGGATGAAGATCGGCTCCGCGATCCTCAACGTCTACTCCCGCACCCCCGCCCTCATCGCCCAGACGGCCGCCGGCCTCGACGCGGTCTCCGGGGGCCGCGCGATCATCGGACTCGGCGCGTCCGGCCCGCAGGTGATCGAGGGCTGGCACGGGAAGGCGTACGACAAGCCTCTCGGCCGTACCCGCGAGACGATCGAGCTGACCCGGCGGATCCTGCGCCGCGAGGTCATCGACCACCACGGCATCACCGACATGCCCCGCCCCGGCGGCCTCGGCAAGCCCCTGAAGATCCTCACCAAGCCGGTCCGCCCCGCGGTCCCGCTCTACGTGGCGTCCCTCGGCCCCGCCAATGTCCGGATGACCGCCGAGATCGCCGACGGCTGGCTGCCCACCCTGTTCATCCCCGAGAAGGCACAGGACGTCTGGGGCACGCCCCTGGCGGAGGGCGCCGCCCGCCGGGACCCGGCCCTCGGCGAGCTGAAGATCGTCGCCGGAGGCCTGCTCGCCATCGGCGAGGACGCGGCCGCCGCCCGCGACCTGGTCCGCCCCAGGATCGCCCTGTACGTCGGCGGCATGGGCGCGCCGGGGAAGAACTTCTACAACGACCTCGCCGTCGCCTACGGCTACGAGAAGGAGGCCCGGCTCATCCAGGAGCTGTACCTCTCCGGCCGCAAGAAGGAGGCCGAGGCGGCCGTGCCGGACGAGTTCTGCGAGCTCATAACCCTCTGCGGCCCGGAGGGCTACGTCCGGGACCGCATCGCCGCCTTCCGTGCGGCGGGCGTGACCATGCTGGAGATCGCCCCCGTCGGCCCGGACCCGGCCCGCCTGGTCGAGACCGTCAAGAACTGGCTCTGACCCGCCCTCTCTTGAAAGCCCTCGTCTCTTGAAAAACCCTCGTTGAAAGGCTTGTCAGTGAGCACCGAAGCGTACGTGTACGACGCGATCCGCACCCCGCGCGGCCGCGGCAAGGCGAACGGCGCCCTGCACGGCACGAAGCCCATCGACCTGGTCGTCGGGCTCATCCACGAGATCCGCGACCGCTTCCCGGATCTCGATCCGGCCGCCATCGACGACGTTGTGCTCGGTGTCGTCGGCCCGGTCGGCGACCAGGGCTCCGACATCGCGCGGATCGCCGCGATCGCCGCCGGACTGCCGGACACGGTCGCCGGCGTGCAGGAGAACCGCTTCTGCGCGTCCGGTCTTGAGGCCGTCAACATGGCCGCCGCCAAGGTCCGTTCGGGCTTCGAGGACCTCGTCCTCGCCGGCGGCGTCGAGTCGATGTCCCGGGTGCCGATGGCCTCCGACGGCGGCGCCTGGTTCAACGACCCGATGACCAACCTGGCCGTCAACTTCGTGCCGCAGGGCATCGGCGCCGACCTGATCGCCACCATCGAGGGCTTCTCCCGCCGGGACGTCGACGAGTACGCGGCGCTCTCCCAGGAGCGCGCGGCGACGGCCGTGAAGGAGGGCCGCTTCGAGCGTTCCGTGGTCCCCGTGAAGGACCGCGCGGGCCTCGTCGTCCTCGACCACGACGAGCACCTGCGCCCCGGCACCACCGCCGACTCCCTCGCCAAGCTCAAGCCCTCCTTCGCCGACATCGGCGAACTGGGCGGCTTCGACGCCGTCGCCCTGCAGAAGTACCACTGGGTCGAGAAGATCGACCACGTCCACCACGCGGGCAACTCCTCCGGCATCGTCGACGGCGCCTCCCTGGTCGCCATCGGCTCCCAGGAGATCGGCGAGCGCTACGGCCTCACCCCGCGCGCGCGGATCATCTCGGCCGCCGTCTCCGGCTCCGAGCCGACCATCATGCTCACCGGCCCCGCCCCCGCCACCCGCAAGGCGCTCGCCAAGGCCGGCCTCACCATCGACGACATCGACCTGGTCGAGATCAACGAGGCGTTCGCGGCGGTCGTGCTGCGCTTCGTGAAGGACATGGGCCTGTCCCTGGACAAGGTCAACGTCAACGGCGGCGCCATCGCGCTCGGCCACCCCCTCGGCGCCACCGGCGCGATGATCCTCGGCTCGCTCGTCGACGAACTGGAGCGCCAGGACAAGCGCTACGGCCTCGCCACCCTGTGCGTGGGCGGCGGCATGGGCATCGCCACCATCGTCGAGCGTGTCTGAAACCCCGGCGGAACCAAGAGACTTCACGGAGACCCTCACATGACCGAGAGCACCACCATCCGCTGGGAACAGGACGACACCGGCGTCGTCACCCTCGTCCTGGACGACCCCAACCAGTCCGCCAACACCATGAACGCGGCCTTCGCCGCGTCCCTCGCCGCGGTCACCGACCGACTGGAGGCAGAGCAGGACTCGATCCGGGGCATCATCTTCACCTCCGCCAAGAAGACCTTCTTCGCCGGTGGCGACCTGCGCGACCTCATCCGGGTCACCCCCGAGACCGCCCAGGACCTCTTCGACGGCGGCCTGGCGGTCAAGCGCAACCTGCGCCGCATCGAGACCCTCGGCAAGCCGGTCGTCGCCGCGATCAACGGCGCGGCCCTGGGCGGCGGTTTCGAACTCACCCTCGCCTGTCACCACCGCGTCGCCCTCGACACCCCCGGCACCAAGATCGGCTGCCCCGAGGTCACCCTGGGCCTCCTCCCGGGCGGCGGCGGAGTCGTCCGCACGGTCCGCCTCCTCGGCATCGCCGACGCCCTGCTGAAGGTCCTCCTCCAGGGCACCCAGTACAACGCCACGCGCGCGTTGCAGAACGGGCTCATCCACGAGGTGGCCCAGTCGCCGGAGGACCTGCTGGCCAAGGCCCGCGCCTTCATCGACGCCAACCCCGAGTCCCGCCAGCCCTGGGACACCCCGGGCTACCGGATCCCCGGCGGCACGCCCGCCAACCCCAAGTTCGCCGCCAACCTGCCCGCCTTCCCGGCGACCCTGCGCAAGCAGACCAACAACGCCCCCTACCCGGCGCCGCGCCGCATCCTCGCCGCCGCCGTCGAGGGCAGCCAGGTCGATTTCGAGACCGCCCAGGTCATCGAGGCCCGCTACTTCGTGGAGCTGGCCGCCGGGCAGACCTCGAAGAACATGATCCAGGCGTTCTTCTTCGACCTGCAGGCCGTCAACTCCGGTGCCAACCGCCCCAAGGGCATCGAGCCCCGCAAGGTCACCAAGGTCGCCGTCCTCGGCGCGGGCATGATGGGCGCCGGCATCGCCTACTCCTGCGCCCGCGCGGGCATCGACGTCGTCCTCAAGGACGTCTCGGCCGAGGCAGCCCAGAAGGGCAAGGGCTACTCCGAGAAGCTCTGCGCCAAGGCCGTAGCCAAGGGCCGCACCAGCCAGGAGAAGGCGGACGCGCTGCTCGCGCGGATCACGCCCACCGCGGACCCGCAGGACCTGGCCGGCTGCGACGCCGTCATCGAGGCCGTCTTCGAGGACACCTCCCTCAAGCACAAGGTCTTCCAGGAGATCGAGTCCGTCGTCGCCTCCGACGCCCTGCTCTGCTCCAACACCTCCACGCTCCCCATCACCGCCCTCGCCGAAGGCGTCGAGCGCCAGACCGACTTCATCGGCCTGCACTTCTTCTCGCCCGTCGACAAGATGCCGCTCGTCGAGATCATCAAGGGCGAGCGCACCGGCGACGAGGCCCTCGCCCGCGCCTTCGACCTGGTCCGGCAGATCAACAAGACGCCGATCGTCGTCAACGACTCGCGCGGCTTCTTCACCTCCCGGGTGATCGGCCACTTCATCAACGAGGGTGTCGCCATGGTCGGCGAGGGCATCGAGCCCGCCTCGGTCGAGCAGGCGGCGGCCCAGGCCGGCTATCCGGCCAAGGTGCTCTCCCTGATGGACGAGCTGACCCTCACCCTGCCGCAGAAGATCCGCCGCGAGTCCCGGCTGGCCGTCGAGGAGGCCGGCGGCACCTGGACCGCGCACCCCGCCGAGGCGGTCATCGACCGCATGGTCGACGAGTTCGGCCGCCCCGGCCGCAGCGGCGGCGCCGGCTTCTACGACTATGCCGAGGACGGCAGCCGAGCCGCCCTGTGGCCCGGCCTGCGCGAGCACTTCGCCAAGCCCGGCCACGAGATCCCGTTCCGGGACATGCAGGAACGCATGCTTTTCTCCGAGGCCCTCGACACCGTCCGTCTCGTGGAGGAGGGCGTCCTCACCTCGATCGCCGACGCCAACATCGGCTCACTCTTCGGCATCGGCTTCCCGGGCTGGACCGGCGGCGTCCTCCAGTACATCAACGGCTACGACGCCTACGGCGGGGCGGATGCAGGCCTGCCCGGCTTCGTGGCACGCGCGCGTGAACTCGCCGAGACCTACGGCGAGCGGTTCACCCCGCCCGCGCTGCTGGTGGCGAAGGCGGAGAAGGGGGAGACCTTCACGGACGGGCGCTGAGCCGACGCCGAGCCGAGTGCGCGGAGCGGACCCTCCTCAGGAGTCCGCCGGCCACTGGTGCACCTCCGCACTGAGCGACCGCTGGAAGGCGGTCAGCAGTGCCTGGACCACCAGCGGCTGCATGTGCGCGGACAGGGACTTCACGTCCGCCTCGGTCCGCTCCGCCACCTCGGCCCGGAACAGCTGGGACAGCTCGTGCGCGGCCGCCCGCGCGTGTTCGGTCAGGACCGTGCGCGCGGCCAGGATCGCCTTCTCGGACAGCGGCACGTCGAGGAGCTGCACGGCGAGCCTGAGCAGGCCGGGGTCGATGCGGTAGGCGTCCCCGTCGGGCCGGACGACATCCATGGCGACGAGCCGTTCGACGTCCTCCTCGTCCAGCGGCCGTCCGGCCCGCCGCCGTAGCTCCCCGGCCGTCACGGTCTCCTCGGTGTCCGGGGCCCAGGAGGCGACCACGGCCCGGTGGATGGCCAGGTCGTGGTGGCTCAGCCCGGGCGGCAGCTGCGCCAGATAGCGCTCGATCGCCGCCAGCGTCATGCCCTGGTGCTGCAACTCCTCGATCAGGGCCAGCCGGGCCAGGTGCTCGCGCCCGTAGTGGCCCACCCGGCGCGGACCGATCACCGGTGGCGGAAGCAGCCCCCTGGTGCCGTAGAAGCGGACCGTGCGGACCGTGGTGCCGGCCCGCGCGGCGAGTTCGTCGATCGTGAGCGCCGGCTCCCTGGAGTCGCCGTCGGCGTCGGTCGTCATGTGCAGCAGTATCGCTGTCACACCGGCACTGTGACACCGGGATCCGCTTCGCAATCTTGCGCGGCATGGTGCTGGTCTTCTCGCACCAGTCCTTGCGCCGGTTCGTCTCACGGACCTTGAGCCCGGCGACTTTCGCGTACGCGGCGGCCTTGAGCGCGCTGCCTTTCGGGGCCCGAGCTGTGCGACGCTCGTGCTTGCGGATCTGCGCCCGCTCCTTGACCGTGAGTTGCGGACAGTTCAGCTTGCGCCCGTCCGACAGGGCCGCCGTGATGGTCACACCCCGGTCGACACCGACGACCTCACCCGTCCCGGGCGCGGGAGTTGGCTCGGGGACGACCGCGAAGGCCGCGTGCCACCGACCGTTGCGGTAGGTGACCCTGAACGTCTTGGCAGCGGGATGCCGCGCGCCCCCGCCCACGGCGCCGAGACGGAAACGGACCCAGCCGCAGCCGGGAACCTTGACCTGCGCCCAGCGCCGGTTCAGCTTCCGCACGACCACCGAGCGGCCCATGACCTGCTTGCCGTTCTTCTGGTTCAGTTTCGGACTGCCGTCCGGTTCGTACTCGGGTACACGGTCGGTGCCGATGACCCGGAAGCCCTCGTGCTGGTACTTCTTACGCCAGGTCGGCTCGCCGAAGCCGGAGGTGAAACGGGCGTTCCTGGCCTGGGCGAAGTCCTCAGGGCCTGCTGTTGTACGTCCGCGTTCCCCGCGGCCAGCCACTCGTTGTCGCGCCGGGCTTCAGTGAGCTGGCGGCACTGCTCCGCAAAACCAGGCGCGGGCTTGCGTCCCTTGCGCATACCGTCGGCCAACATCACCCGAGTGAGTGACTGCTTCCGCCTCGGCCGACCACCCTCCACCCGATCGCGTCCCCCCGGTCACGAATGACGGGGCACCCTGCCCGCAAACAAGGTGGAACGACCTGGAGGTCGGCCACAAGTCTCTCCTGATCATCCCAGTGAGCGTCGTGCTGGTGGTAGGGCTGGTTCGGCGTTCGCCGACGGGTCTCCCGGACGGCCGACAAGGAGCTGTCCCAGCTCACGAAGTAGCAGGTCAGCGCCGTTGTCAGTGGCATCGCCTACGGTGGCGTCATGTCGGAGATCACATACATCCGGGGGGACGCCACCACGCCGTCGGGCAAGGGCGTCAAGGTGATCGCCCACGTCTGCAACGACCTGGGGGGTTGGGGAAAGGGCTTCGTGCTGGCCCTCTCACGCCGCTGGCCGGAGCCGGAGAAGGCATACCGTGCCTGGCACCGCGACCGCGCGAACAACGACTTCGGCCTGGGCGCGATCCAGCTGGTCCGCGTCGACCGGTACATCTGGGTGGCTAACATGATCGGCCAGCGGGGGACCAGAACCGGCAGCAAGGGCGTACCGGTCCGTTACGAGGCGATCGACACGGCACTGGGCAAGCTGGCCGACGAGGCGCTCGAACGCGGCGCGTCCGTACACATGCCCCGCATAGGCTGCGGACTGGCGGGCGGCAAGTGGTCCCGGATCGAGCCGCTGATAAAGGAGCGGCTGGTGGGGCGGGGAGTAGCGGTCACCGTCTATGACCACGGCGAGACAGCGCCCCTTTAGGGGCGCGGGGCTGCGTTTGATTTGCGGCTCCGCCGCGCGGGCGCGACCAGACACAACGGACCCGCAGCCCCCCACCCACCGAACCCGGCACCCCCTCAGTGCACGTCGTTCGTAGCCTCGATCTGCTTCCACGACTTCGGCTGGACCGGAGCCACCGCGGCCCTGAAAGCAGGCACCGTCGGCTTGGTCGGCTCGAAGAGCCACGCATCGAACAACCCGGACAGCGACTTCCCCGACACCTTCTCCGCGTACTCCTCGAAGTCGGCCACCGAAGCGTTCCCGTACGCGTGCTCCTTCGGCCACCCCTTCAGAATCGCGAAGAACGCGTCGTCACCGACCTCGTTCCGCAGCGCCTGCACGGCCAGCGCCCCCCGGTCGTAGACAGCGATGTCGAACTGGTCGTCGGGGCCGGGATCCCCCGGCTTCACCGTCCAGAACGCGTCGTCGGCCGGATGCGACGCGTACACGTAGTCGGCGAGCTCCTGCGTCGTGCCCTCGCCCTCGTGTTCGGACCACAGCCACTGGGCGTAACGGGCGAACCCCTCGTTGATCCAGATGTCCTTCCAGCCCTTGAGGGAGACGTCGTCGCCGTACCACTGGTGCGCCAGCTCGTGCACGACCACCGAGGTGTTGGCGCCGTTCGCGAACTGCTTCGGGCTGTAGTAGACCCGGGTCTGCGTCTCCAGCGCGTACCCGGTGGTGGTGTTCGGCACGTACCCGCCGGCCGAGCTGAAGGGATACGGCCCGAAATAGCCGGAGAGCCAGTCGACGAGTTCCCCGGTGCGCTCCACGCTCGCCCGGGCCGCCCCGTCGTTGTCGCCCAGGTCCTTGCTGTAGGCGTTGACGACCGGCACCCCGCCCTCGGAGGTACTCGTCGTGATGTCGAACTTCCCCACGGCCAGAGTGGCCAGATAGGTCGCCTGCGGCTTGTTCTGCCGCCAGTTGTACCGGGTCCAGCCGAGCTTCGAACTCGTCGACTGGAGCAGGCCGTTGGAGATGACCTGGGTGCCGTCGGGGACGGCGACCGACACGTCGTAGGTCGCCTTGTCCAGCGGGTGGTCGTTGCTCGGGAACCACCACCAGGCGGACTCGGGCTCGTCCGCCGCAACCGCCCCGTCCGGGGTGCGGTGCCACGTGTTGAAGCCGTACGCGCTCTTCGTCGACGGCACCCCGCTGTAGCGGACGACGACGGTGACCTGCGTGCCCTTCGCCAGCGGCGACTTGGGGGTGACGACCAGTTCGTGCTGACCGGACGTGGCGAAGTCCGCCTTCACCCCGTTGACCCGTACCTCGCTGACGTCCAGCAGGAAGTCCAGGTCGAAGCTGGACAGGTCCTGTGTGGTGCGCGCCAGGATCGTCGCCGTACCGGCCAGTTCGTCGGTGGCCGGCTGGTACTGCAGCCGCAGGTCGTAGTGGGAGACGTCGTAACCGCCGTTGCCGTAGTACGGGTAGTAGGGGTCGCCGATGCCCGGTGCGCCGGGGCTGTAGCTCGCGGCCGATGCCGGGATCGCCAGCAGCAGTGAGGCCGCCGCGAGGGCGGCCGGCGCGAGGATTCTGCGGTGCACGAGAACTCCAGGTCGGTAGGGGGCCGAGGCGCACCCGCCACACCACGGCGGGCAGCGCCAAGTCGATGGAGCATGAAACTGTTCGGAGCCTATTCAGTCCCTGTGCCCCCTGGCCTGTCCATGGCCCCTGCTGTCACACGATCGCCATTCGGCCGCAATCCGCCCTGACGGTCCCCCAGATGCCCCCTTCTGCACGGGAGTTGACCCGGGTAGCGTCCGCCCCATGCCGAAACGCACGCGCTTCACGATCTGGAGACCGCTCGCCGTCGCGGCCGTCGCAGCCCTGATCGCCGCCTTCCTCACCCCGGCCGCGGCCCAGGCTTCCGGTGCCCCTCGCGAGAGCCAACCCGTCTACTCGTACGCCGACGCCATCCGCGAGGCCGTCTGGGTGGACACCGGTCTCGACTCCGACGGCGACGGGAAGACCGACCGGGTCGCCGCCGACATCGTCCGGCCCGCCGAACTCGCCGCGCAGGGCCGCAAGGTGCCGGTCATCATGGACGCCAGCCCCTACTACTCCTGCTGCGGACGCGGCAACGAGAGCCAGCTGAAGACGTACGACGCCAACGGGAACGTCGTCCAGATGCCGCTCTTCTACGACAACTACTTCGTGCCCCGCGGCTACGCCTTCGTCGGCGTCGACCTGGCCGGCACCAACCGTTCCGACGGCTGCGTCGACGTCGGCGGCCGCTCCGACATCCAGTCCGCGAAGGCCGTCATCGACTGGCTGAACGGCCGCGCCAAGGCGTACAGCAGCCGTACCGGCACCACTACGGTGAAGGCGAGCTGGACCAACGGGAAGACCGGCATGATCGGCAAGAGCTGGGACGGGACCATCGCCAACGGCGTGGCCGCCACCGGCGTCAAGGGACTCAAAACGATCGTCCCGATCAGCGCCATCTCCTCCTGGTACGACTACTACTTCGCCCAGGGCGCCCCCCTCTACGACTCCGGCCCCGACTGGCTGGCCGGCGCTGTCGAGAGCGACGACGCCTACGCCAAGTGCGGCGCCGTCCAGCAGAAGCTGATCGACGGCGCCCCGCGCAGCGGCGACTGGACCGACCTGTGGACCGAGCGCGACTACGTCAAGGACGCCTCCAAGGTGAAGGCGAGCGTCTTCCTCGTGCACGGCATGCAGGACCTCAACGTCCGCACCAAGCACTTCGGCCAGTGGTGGGACGCCCTCGCCAAGAACGGCGTCGAGCGCAAGATCTGGCTCTCCCAGACCGGGCATGTCGACCCCTTCGACTACCGGCGCGACGCCTGGGTCGACACCCTGCACCGCTGGTTCGACCACGAACTCCTCGGCTACGACAACGGCATCGACCACGAGCCGACGGCCGACATCGAGCGCCACCCCGACCAGTGGGTGACCTCGTCCGTCTGGCCGCCGCGCGGCACGCAGACCACCACCCTGCGCCCCGCCACCGGCACCCGGCCGGGCGTCGGCACCCTCGGCCTGCACAAGGGATCCGGCACCGAGACGTTCACGGACGACCCGCAGCAGAGCGAGACCGACTGGGCCGCCCAGCTCGCCACCCCCACCTCGGACAAGGCCGGCTTCCTCACCGCGCCGCTCACCCAGGACCTGCGCCTGTCCGGCTCGTCGAAGGTGACCGTCACCGCCACCCCGACCACCTCGACGGCTCACCTGACCGCCGTCCTGGTCGACCTCGGCCCCGACACCATCCGGGACTACGCCGACGGCGCCGAGGGCATCACCACCCTCACCGACCGCACCTGCTGGGGCGAGAGCACGGCCGGCGACAGCGCCTGCTTCCTGAAGACCGCGGCCAGGACCAAGGCCGTCGACTACACCGTCTTCAGCCGCGGCTGGGCCGACCTGGGCACCTACGCCGACCCCGGCAAGGGCGTCCCGCTCACCCCGGGCAAGGCCTACACGATCACGCTCGACCTGGCGGCCACCGACCATGTCGTACCCAAGGGCCACCGCCTGGCGCTGATCGTCGCGGGCACGGACAAGGACCTCATCGATCCGCCGTCCAGCACCCCGACGCTGACTGTGGACCTGTCCCGTACGACGGCCAGGGTCCCGCTGGTCGGCGGCTCGGCCGCGTTCACCCGCGCGACCTCCGTCCGGTGGACCGCGCCCGAGAAGACCGCCCTGCACGGCGTCCGCGCCCCGCACACCGCCCAGCGCGTACCCGCGAGCTGACCGCTCAGGCGGCCGGGCCGGTATCCACCAGCCCGGCCGCCTCCCGCGCACATCCCCAGGCGACCGTGACCCCGGCCCCGCCGTGCCCGTAGTTGTGGACCAGCACCCGGCCGTCCGGCCGGAGTTCGTGCTCCAGCCGGACCGCCGCCCGGTACGGCCGCAGCCCCACCCGGTGCGTCAGCACCCGCGCCCCGGCGATCTCCGGCCGGACCGCCGCACAGCGCGCCACGATCCCGGCCGCGACCTCCGGATCCGGCTCCAGCGACCAGGCGTCCTCCTCCGCCGTACCCCCGAGCAGCAGCCCGCCGGGCTGCGGGAAGAAGTAGGCGGACGCGCCCCCCGCCACCTCGTCGGACGTGTACCAGGTGGTGATCCCGGGGTTCTCCACCACGACCAGCTGCCCGCGCACCGGACGCACGGCCGGATCCGGGACGAGCGAACGGGCCCCGAGTCCGGTGCAGTTGACCACGACCGGCGCGGGCACCTGGTCCAGTGCGTCCACCACCCGCTCCTCGACCGTCCCGCCGGCCCGCTCCAACCGCCCCCGCAGCCACTCCAGATGGACCGGCATGTCGATCAACGGCAGCCGGGCCGCCAGACCTTCGGCGGTCTCGGCCAGTCCCGGCACCTCCGCCGCCCACGCACCCAGCCCGTCCAGCCGCAGGCCGTCGTGTACGCCCTCGACCAGGCGTACGCCCGTCTCCTCCGGCCGCGCCGCCAACGCCTCGTACACGACAAGGGAGGCGAGCGCCCATTCCCCGACCAGCGCCTCCGGCTCGATGCGGTACGGCCACCACAGCGCGCCGGCGACCGCCGAGGTCGTACGACTGCCGGTCTCCCGGGCCCACACCCGCACCCGGCTCCCGCCCTCGGCCAGGACCACCGCCGTGGTCAGTCCGACGACCCCGCCACCGACCACGATCACTTCGTCACTCAGCTCAGGCTGCACACCGTGACGTTAGCGGAATATGTCATGCCGCGCTCAGATCGTCCCGATCTGGGGATACTCACAGCATGTCTGCCGCATACGCGACCTTCGGCCTGGCCCCGGCGATGCGCGCCGGTGCTGTCCTCGCCGACGGCGGGTACCAGCTCCACCGGGACTTCGTGGACTTCGTCGTCGACGGTCACCCGCTGCTGTTCCAGCTCTCCGACCTGGACGCCGTCTCCCCGCTCGCCTCCGACGTGCCGCCCGCGATCTTCACCGCCCAGGTCCGCAGCCTCTTACTGGAGTCCGAGGCCCCGCTGCCCGACGGCCGGTACGTCGTCTACGGCTGCCCCGAGTGCGAGGACCTGGCCTGCGGTGCGGTCACCGCGGTCATCGAGCAGGACGGCGACGACTACATCTGGCGGGACTTCGCCTGGCAGACCGCCGAACACGCCGACCTGGAGCTCAACGGCTACCACGGCTTCGGCCCGTTCCGCTTCCACGGCCCCGAGTACCGTGAGGCCCTCGGCGCACTCCTGGCGGACTCCGGCCCGCCGCCCGGCCGCCGGGTGCTGCTGATCGGCGCCCGTGTCGCCCTCCTCGCCAAGCTGGCCGCCGCCCTGCGCGTCATCGGCATCGGCGCCGACATCACCCGCGACGCCGACGGCGTCCCGGCCGAGGAACTCCGCGGCTACGGAGCCGTCGCCTTCGGCCCCACGGTCGCCGAGGCAGAGCGGACCGCCGTACGCCAGGCGTTCGAGCGGGCGGGCGTGGAGGTGGCCTACGTGGACGGACTCGCCCCGATCGTCCCGCTCCTCGTCGCCCAGATCGAACACGCCCTCGACCGTAGCCCGCTCGCGCAGCGCCGACTGGCCCGGCTGGTCGCCTCCGACGGCACCGCCGGCATCGAGGTCACCTCGCCCTGCCGGGTGCGGCTCACGGCGTACCGCCTCGACCGGCTCTCCCGCCCCCGCACCCACGAGCTCTTCGACGGCGTCCTGGAACCCGGCCGGCACCGCATCCCCCTGGACGGCAGGACGGCCAAGGGCGGATCCTTCGTCGTGGCCCGCACCGCCGGGAGCGTCCTGGTGCAGGCGACGGCGCGCTGACCGCCCTGCCCCGCGGACATTAGGATCGGCGTTCTGATGACTGCCACCCTCGTCGCCAAGAACCTCGCCGCCGGGCACGGCGACCGCTCGCTCTTCTCCGGGCTCGACCTCGTCGTCGCACCCGGTGACGTGATCGGGCTGGTCGGTGCCAACGGTGCGGGCAAGTCCACGCTGCTCCGGCTGCTCGCCGGACTCACCGCTCCCGAACAGGGCGAACTGCGGCTCTCCCCGCCGACCGCGACCGTCGGCCACCTGCCCCAGGAGCCGGAGCGGCGGCCGGGCGAGACCGTCCGCGCCTTCCTCGCTCGGCGCACCGGGGTCGCCGAGGCCCAGCGCGTGATGGACGAGGCGACCCAGGCCCTGGTCGACGGGGCACCGGGCGCAGACGACGCGTATGCCACGGCTCTGGAACGCTGGCTCGACCTCGGCGGCGCCGACCTGGAGGAGCGGGCCGAGGAGGTCGCCGACACCCTCGGCCTGGCCGTCGACCTCGACCAGCCGATGACCTCGCTCTCCGGCGGCCAGGCCGCCCGCGCCGGCCTCGCCTCCCTCCTCCTCTCCCGCTACGACGTCTTCCTCCTCGACGAGCCCACCAACGACCTCGACCTGGACGGCCTGGAGCGCCTCGAACGCTTCGTGACCGGCCTGCGCGCCGGCACGGTCGTCGTCAGCCACGACCGCGAGTTCCTCACCCGCACGGTCACCAAGGTCCTCGAACTCGACCTGGCCCAGAACCAGATCAACCTCTACGGCGGCGGCTACGACGCCTACCTGGAGGAGCGCGAGACGTCCCGCCGGCACGCCCGCGAGGACTACGACGAGTACGCCGACAAGAAGTCCGCCCTCCAGGACCGCGCGCAGATGCAGCGCGGCTGGATGGACAAGGGCGTCAAGAACGCCCGGCGCAAGGCGGGCAACGACAACGACAAGATCGGCCGCAAGTTCCGCAGCGAGGCCAGCGAGAAGCAGGCCGCCAAGGCCCGCCAGACCCAGCGCATGATCGAGCGCCTGGATGTCGTGGAGGAGCCCCGCAAGGAGTGGGACCTGCGCATGGAGATCGCGGCCGCCCCGCGCTCCGGCGCCGTCGTCGCCACTCTGCGGGACGCGGAGGTACGCCGCGGGGACTTCACCTTCGGCCCGGTGTCCCTCCAGATCGACTGGGCGGACCGGGTCGCGGTGACCGGTGCGAACGGCGCGGGCAAGTCGACGCTGCTCGCCGCGCTGCTGGGCCGGGTGGAGCTGGACGCCGGGCACGCGGCCCTCGGCTCGGGCGTACTGGTCGGCGAGGTCGACCAGGCCCGCAAGCTCTTCCACGGCACCGAGTCCCTGCTGGACGCCTTCTGCGCGGCCGTACCGGACACCGAACCGGTCGAAGTCCGCACCCTGATGGCCAAGTTCGGCCTCAAACAGGACCATGTGCTGCGCTCCGCGGCCACGTTGTCACCGGGCGAGCGCACCCGCGCCGCCCTGGCCCTGCTCCAGGGCCGCGGCGTCAACCTCCTCGTCCTGGACGAACCGACGAACCACCTGGACCTGCCGGCGATCGAGCAACTGGAATCGGCGCTCGACTCCTACGAGGGCACCCTCCTCCTGGTCACCCACGACCGCCGCATGCTGGACGCGGTCCACGTGACCCGCCGCCTTGAGGTGGCGTCGGGCAAGGTGACGGAACGTTAGCAACGCCCCAGCTGCCCGCGCCCCCGAAGGGGCGCGGGGCTGTGTCGATATGCGGCTCCGCCGCGTGGGCGCGAGCAACCACGAAGCACCCGCAGCCGCCGAACAACCCGCCCCGGCACCCTCTACAGCGCTGTCGGCCCCGAACCGTACGCTGTGATCATCATCGGACACAGGGCAGGGAGGGACCATGGGCACACCGAAGCGACCGGCCCTACGGATCGTGAACGAACAGGACGTCCTCGCACAGCTGCGCGGCACCCAGGACCGCATCGCGGACGCGATCACCGCCTTCGCCGGAACCATGACGTTCGTGTATCTGCACGCCCTGTGGTTCGCGATCTGGATCGTCTGCAACGAGGGCGTCTTCGGACAGGGCGCGATCTGGGACCCGTTCCCCTTCGGACTGCTCACCATGATCGTCAGCCTGGAGGCGATCTTCCTGTCCACGTTCGTGATGGTGAGCCAGAACCGCCAGGCCGCCCGGGAGAACGTCCGCGCCGACCTGGACTTCGAGACCAACGTGCGCTCGGAGGTGTGGTCCATCCACATGGGCCGTGCCCTCGGCATCGACCCCGTGGAGGTCGAGAAGCGCGTCCAGGAACTGCTCGCGGAGAACCGCGCCCGGATGAACGGCACCGCCCCCCAGCAGCCTCCCAAGGTGACATGATCCGTCGGCCGACCGCGTCTGCGTACAGTCATTCGACGGAGGCGCGGAACTCCGGCCGCGTGGAACCATGGGCCGACGTCCGGGCGAGCCGGACCTGTGCCCGAAGGAGCGCGCGCATGGGCCGTCCTCGCAGCCCCGCCGGGGGCGGGACATGACCGACCGGCACGGCATGCTGCTGTCCTCCGACATCGTGGGCGCGACAGGGACGGGCGGGGCGGCGCCCACCGTCCATGCCCCGCCGCCCCGGGACGTGCGCCGCGCGGCCGACCTGCTGCGACTGCTGGTCTCCCTGGCCGCCCTCGCCCTGACGGTACTGGTGGCGGTCGCCACCCGGGACTTCGCCCGCAGGGCGCAGCAGGGCCTGCTCACCGCGGCCACCGCGCTGCCGCCGGACCTGCGCGACGCACTGCTCGGCACGGTGCAGGCGGTCGCCATGCTCGCACCGCTGGCGGCCCTGGCCGTGCTCGTCGTACGGCGCCGGTTCGACGCGGTGTCGAGGGTGCTGCCCGCCGCGGCCCTGGGCGCGGCCGTCGGCTGGACGCTCACCCGGCTTGCGCTGGCCGAGAGCAGACCCGAGCTGTGGCCGGAGGTGCTCGTCGGCCGTGGCGGACTGGTGCACGCCGGCTGGCCGTCGGCGGTGTACCTGGCGGCCTGCGCGTCCGCGGTCGTCGCCGCGGGCCCCTGGCTGGCACGGCCGTGGCGCCGGGCGCTGTGGGCCCTGACCGTCGGGTGCGCCGCGTTCGGCGCGCTGGCCGCCTCGCTCGTCCCGCTGGACGCGTTCGGGGCCCTCGTCGTCGGCGGCACCGCCGGATCTGCCGTCCTGCTCATGGCCGGCGGCCCGCCCGACCGCCCGCCGGCCCAGGCCGTCGCCGACGCCCTCGTCGCCTGCGGGATCCCGCTGGCCACCCTCCGCGAACTGCCGGTGGACCGCCAACTCCCCGGCGAGGGAGTCCTCTACGGCGCCGAGACCGCCGAGGGCGCGCAGCTGACCGTACGCGCCCTCGCTGCCGAGGACCGGGGGCGCGACCTGTTCCACCGGCTCGCCCGGCGCGTCCTGCTGCGCCACCCGGCCGACCCCGGCGAGCAGACGCCGCTCGGGGCCGCCGAGCACGAACTGCTCATGCTGGTCTTCGCCGCCCGCACCGGCGCCCGGGTCGCCGACCCCGTCATCGCCTACCCCGTGGCCGGGGGCGGCGCGGTGGTGGTGACGGTCGGGTCGGATGCCCGCCCGCTGTCCGCGCTCCCCGACGAGGAGCTGACCGACACCCTGCTCGGCGAGGCCTGGGCGGCCGTGGCCCGCATCCAGGAACACCGCCTCGCGCACCGGGCGTTGCGCCCCGAGCACATCCTCGTCTCCGCGGACGGCGGACCCCGGCTCACCGCGTTCGCGCGCGCCCAGCTGAACGCGCCGCCCGAGACGCTCGGCAGTGACCTCGCCGAACTGCTCGCCACCACCGCCGTACGCGTCGGACCGGCCCGCGCCACCGCCTGCGCCCTGGCCGGCCTCGGCCCCGAACGGCTCGCGACCGCTCTGCCGTATCTGCAACCGCTCGCCCTGCTCGGCCCCGCCCGCCGCGAGGTGGCCCGCTACGACCAGGCCCGCGCCCGGGAGGCCACGACCGGCACCCGGCGCCGCACGCTGCGCCCCGGCGGCCGGCCGAACCTGATGCACGACCTCGCCGAGGAAGTACGCGGCGCATGCGACGCCCCGGCCGCCAAACCCGCCCCTCTCGCCCGGTTCACCTGGAAGAGCGTCCTGGGCCTGGCCGGCGCGTTCCTGGTGCTCCACCTCGTGCTGCCGCAGCTCGCCAACGCCCCGGCCGCACTCCGTGCGCTGCGCGACGCCAACTGGTGGTGGCTGCTCGCGGTCGTCCCGGTCACCTTTCTCTCCCAGGGGTTCTCGACCTGTCTGCAACTCGGCACCATCCCCGGACGGCTGCCGTTCCGGGCCACATACCAGGTGCAGTTCGCCAGCTCCTTCCTGAACCGGATCACCCCGGGCAACGTCGGCGGCATGGCGCTCAACCTGCGCTATCTCCAGAAGACGGGAATCGAGACCGGCGCGGCGACGGCCTCCGTCGGGCTCCAGAGCCTGGCCGGCGCGGTCTCCAACGTGGTGGTCGCCACCGTGTTCTTCGCCGCGGCCGGACAGCGTCACGGCGGGGTGCACCTGGACCTGCCCGTCGGCAAGTACACCCTGCCCGCGATCGTCCTCGTGCTGGCCGCCGGCGGACTGCTCGGCCTGACCCCGCCCGGCCGGCGCTTCCTGCGCGAGAAGGTGTGGCCGTTCCTGCGCGCGGCGGGGACGACGCTGACCGGGATCGCCGCCGACCCCGCCAAACTGGCCCTCGGGGTCGTCGGCATGCTCGGCCTGCCCGTCATCCAGATCATCGGGCTCGCCCTCAGCCTGCACGCGCTCGGCGGCGACCTCCCGTTCGTGCAACTCGGCGCCGCCTACATGGCGGCCCGCCTGCTCGCCAACGCGGCCCCGGTCCCCGGCGGTCTCGGCGCGCTCGAAGCGGGCCTCATCGCGGGCCTGACCGCCCTCGGCGTGCCGGCCGGACCCGCCACCTCGGCGGTCCTGGTCTACCGGCTGCTCACGTTCTGGCTCAACGTCCCACTGGGCGCGACCGCGCTGGGCTTCGTGCAGCGGCGCGGGTACGTGTGACGGGGCCCGGCAAACGCGCCCCGCCAGGGGCGCGGGGCTGTATCGATATGCGGCCCCGCCGCGTGGGCGCGACCAGCCACAACGGACCGGCAGCGACCCACGCCCCCAGGCGGGTACGGTCAGCGCTTCCCCTTCTTCCCGTCCAGCAACCCGGCCCGGCGCAGAGCATCGGCCATCGCGCTGTTCGTCGGCGCCGGCGCCGACGCAGCGCCCTGGCGAGCGCCGCCCCCCTGCCGCTGCTGCTGTTGCCGCTGCTGCGGCGGACGCCCGCCGCCACCCCGCTGCTGTTGCGGTCGGCGCTCACCGCCGGAGGCCGCCGCCTCGTCGTCCAGCCGCAGCGTCAGCGAGATCCGCTTGCGCGGGATGTCCACGTCGAGGACCTTCACCTTGACGATGTCGCCCGGCTTCACCACGTCGCGCGGGTCCTTGACGAACGTCTTGGACATCGCGGAGACATGGACCAGTCCGTCCTGGTGCACACCGACGTCGACGAACGCGCCGAACGCCGCCACGTTCGTGACGACTCCCTCCAGGACCATCCCGGAGGACAGGTCGGAGATCTTCTCGACGCCCTCCTTGAAGGTGGCCGTCTTGAAGGCCGGACGCGGGTCGCGTCCCGGCTTCTCCAGCTCCTTGAGGATGTCGGTGACGGTCGGCAGACCGAACGTCTCGTCCACGAAGTCCGTCGGCCGCAGCGAGCGCAGCGCACCCGTGTTGCCGATGAGCGCGGCCACCTCCTGCCCCGACGTCTTCACCATGCGCCGGACGACGGGATACGCCTCCGGGTGGACGCTCGACGCGTCCAGCGGGTCGTCGCCGCCGCGGATGCGCAGGAAGCCCGCGCACTGCTCGTACGCCTTCGGGCCGAGCCGGGCCACGTTCTTCAGCTGGCCGCGGGAGGTGAACGGGCCGTTGCTGTCACGGTGGGCGACGATGTTCTCGGCGAGCCCTGAGGTGATGCCGGAGACCCGGGCGAGCAGCGGCGCGGAGGCGGTGTTGACGTCGACACCGACGCCGTTCACGCAGTCCTCGACCACCGCGTCCAGCGAGCGGGACAGCTTCACCTCGGACAGGTCGTGCTGGTACTGACCGACGCCGATCGACTTGGGGTCGATCTTCACCAGCTCGGCCAGGGGGTCCTGGAGCCGGCGGGCGATCGACACGGCGCCGCGCAGCGACACGTCCATGGCGGGCAGCTCCTGCGAGGCGAACGCGGAGGCCGAGTACACGGACGCGCCGGCCTCGGACACCATCACCTTGGTGAGCGTCAGCTCCGGGTGCCTGGTGATGAGCTCACCGGCGAGCTTGTCGGTCTCGCGGGACGCCGTGCCGTTGCCGATCGCGATCAGGTCGACCGCGTGCTCCTTGGCGAGCCGGGCCAGCTTGGCGATCGCCTCGTCCCACTTGTTGGCCGGGACGTGCGGGTAGATGACGTCGGTGGCGACCACCTTGCCGGTGGCGTCGACGACGGCGACCTTCACGCCGGTCCGGAAACCGGGGTCCAGGCCCAGCGTCGCGCGGGTGCCGGCCGGGGCGGCGAGCAGCAGGTCGCGCAGGTTCGCCGCGAAGACGTCGACCGCCTCGTCCTCGGCGGCCGTACGCAGCCGCAGCCGCAGGTCGATGCCGAGGTGGACGAGGAGGCGGGTGCGCCAGGCCCAGCGGACCGTGTCCGACAGCCACTTGTCGGCCGGCCGGCCCCGGTCGGTGATCCCGAACCGGTGGGCGACGATGCCCTCGTACGACGACGGCCCCTCGGTCGGCTCCTCCGGCTCCAGGACGAGGTCGAGGACCTCCTCCTTCTCGCCGCGCAGCATCGCCAGGATGCGGTGCGAGGGCAGCGCGGTGAACGGCTCGGCGAACTCGAAGTAGTCGGCGAACTTCGCGCCCGCCTCCTCCTTGCCGTCCCGCACCTTGGCGGCCAGCCGGCCGCGCACCCACATGCGCTCACGCAGCTCGCCGACGAGGTCCGCGTCCTCCGAGAACCGCTCGGTGAGGATCGCGCGGGCACCCTCCAGGGCGGCCTGCGGATCGGCGACACCCTTGTCGGCGTCGACGAAGGCGGCGGCGGCCGCCAGCGGCTCCACCCCGGGATCCCCGAGCAGCCCCTCGGCCAGCGGCTCCAGGCCGGCCTCCCGCGCGATCTGCGCCTTGGTCCGCCGCTTCGGCTTGTACGGCAGGTAGATGTCCTCCAGCCGCGCCTTGGTCTCGGCGCCCCGGATCTGCGCCGCCAGCCCGTCGGTGAGCTTGCCCTGCTCCCGCACCGACTCCAGGATCGCCGTCCGTCGCTCTTCCAGCTCCCGCAGGTAGCGCAGCCGCTCCTCGAGCGTGCGCAGCTGCGCGTCGTCGAGCATCTCGGTCGCTTCCTTGCGGTAGCGGGCGATGAAGGGCACCGTCGAACCGCCGTCGAGCAGCTCCACGGCAGCCTTGACCTGCCGCTCCCGTACGCCGAGCTCCTCGGCGATCCTGCCTTCGATGGACCCTGGAACCAGGGACCCGGGTGTCGTCACGATCCCGTACCGCCTTCTCCACTGAGGTTGCGCCGCAATTGTGGCAGGTGACACCGACAACCGGGCCCCAGGGCGCCTTTCCGAGACACGGACTCTCCGCGAATCCTTCGCACACCCGAGCATTCACTCGCACACCCGAATGAATCCGCCCCCTCACGGCTGAACCAAACCCACGACCGCACCACGCAATCCGCCGCCTCACAGGGCATCGGCCCCCTCACGGTTGAAACGAACCCGCGGCCTCACGGGGGGATCGGCCGCCTCGCGGTTGGAACGGACCCGCGGCCTCACCACGGCATCCGCCGTCCCGCAGCCGAAGAGATCGCCCACGCCCGGATCGGCGGCTCACCGTGATCTGCCGCTCGCCATGACCCGCCGCAATGGCGCTCAGCCAAGACGGCCCTGTCCGGCGGTGCCGAACCGGCCCCCGGCCCCGCCCCCTTGGCCCCGCCTCCCCGGCCCCATCCCCTTGGCCCCGTCACCCCTTGCCGACAAGATCCGCCGGAAACGCCCCCGCGGCCACCGCAGCCCTCGCGAACCCCGCCGCGAGCTCCGTCAGCCTTCCCACCCCGTCGGCCCCCAGACGCTCGTACGGCGCCCGGTCCAGCCGGTCCGTCTCCGCCTCGATCTCCGCCCGCAGCGCCACCCCCGCCCCGGTCAGCTCGCCCGCCGCGTCGAGCAGCCCGCGCTCCCGCAGCCGTGCCACCGCCGCGTCCCAGTCGTCCTGGCTCCAGCCGCGCGTGGCGAACACCCACTTCGGAGCCATGCCCTTGCCGGTCGCCGTGTGCGTCACCACCGCCTCCAGCCCGTCAAGACCGGCCGCCAGCAGCGCCGCGAGGTGCCCGTCGCCGCGGTGCTCGCGCAGCAGCGTGCTCGCGTACCAGTAGGCTAGATGGGGTTCCCGAGGCACCGGCAGGTCCGCGTGGGCGGCGTACAGCGGGCGGCCGGAGCGCGAGCAGGCCTCGGTGGCGCGCAGCGCGAGCTCCGCGGCCTCGGCCATCCCGTCGGAGACCACAGCGTCCACGCCGAGCAGCCGGCGCATCGACGCGTCGACGGCACGCACGCGTGCGGCGAGGACGTCCTTCGGGGAGGCGATCTCCCAGACGGCCGGCACGTGCCGGGCCACCAGCTCGTGCTTGTAGTTGTAGAACGTCGCCGTCACCGTGCCGGCCCCGACCGCGCCCAACGCCGCCGCCCGCACGGAGAAGTTGACGGCCCGCGGGTGGGTGACCCCGAGCGCGGCCAGTTCCTCGGCCAGCTCGGGGCTGAAGAAGTGGGTCGCGTGCAGGGAGTTGAGCAGGGTGTGGCAGCGGCGGCCGGCGCGCGGCTCCAGGGCGGCGGTTGTCATGGGCGGCACGCTACTGACTGGTTGGTACGGACTCCAGTGTCCGGTCCGATGTCGGTCCGATGCCGGCCCGATGTCGGTCCGTCCCGCCGTCCGGCATGGCAGGAAAGGTGGGGTATTCGTCATTGCGGCCATCACCGGACCGGCCAACAATCGATGACATGGCGCAGCGAACCGTTCTCGTCGTCCTCTTCGACGGCGTCCAGAGCCTCGACGTCACCGGCCCCGTCGAGGTCTTCACGGGCGCCGAGAACCACACCCCGGGCAGCTACCGCATCCGTACCGCCTCCCTGGACGGCGCTCCCGTGCGCACCTCCAGCGGGCTGACCGTCGTACCGGACGGGGTCCTGTCCGACGCGTCCGACCCGCACACCCTCCTCGTCCCCGGTGGTCAGGGCACCCGGCGGTCCGACCCGGAGCTGGTGGCGTGGCTGCGGGCGCACGGGCCGCTCGCCGGGCGGCTCGTCTCCGTCTGCACCGGCGCCGTCCTGCTCGCCGCCGCCGGGCTCCTGGACGGTCACCGTGCGACCACCCACTGGGCGTACTGCGAGACGCTGGCCCGCGACCATCCCGCCGTCGACGTCGACCCCGACCCGATCTACGTCCGGGACGGCCGTGTCGCCACCTCGGCCGGTGTCACCTCCGGCATCGACCTCGCCCTCGCCCTCGTCGAGGAGGACCTTGGCCGGGACGTCGCGCTCACCGTCGCCCGGCACCTGGTCGTGTTCCTGCGCAGGCCCGGCAACCAGGCCCAGTTCAGCGCCCAGCTCGCCGCCCAGACCGCGCAGCGCGAACCGCTCAGGGAGGTACAGCAGTGGATCACCGAGCACCCGGACGACGACCTGAGCGTCGAGGCCCTGGCCGCCCGAGCCGCACTCTCGCCCCGCCACTTCGCCCGCGCCTTCCAGGCCGAGACCGGGACGACGCCCGGCCGCTACGTCGACCGGGTCCGGCTGGAACACGCCCGCCGGCTCCTGGAGGACACCGGCGACGGCGTCGGGGAGGTCTCCCGGGCCAGCGGCTACGGCACGCCCGAAGCGATGCGCCGTGCCTTCCTCAAGGCCCTCGGTGCGACTCCCGCCGAATACCGGCGCAGGTTCAGCCCGGCCCCCGTCAGCCCGCCCCGTTAGGAGAGCCATGCAGATCGCGATCGTGCTCTACGACCGTTTCACCGCCCTCGACGCCGTGGGGCCGTACGAGACGCTGGGCCGGCTCCCGGACTCCGAGGTCGTCTTCGTCGCCGAGCGGACCGGTCCCGTCCGCACCGACAGCGGGAACCTCGCCCTGACCGCCGACCGGACCCTCGCCGAGGTGCCGCACCCCGATGTCGTGGTCGTCCCCGGCGGCCCCGGCCAGAGCCCGCAGATGACGAACCAGGTCCTCCTCGACTGGATCCGTACCGCCGACGCCACCAGCACCTGGACGACCTCCGTGTGCACCGGCTCCCTGCTGCTCGCCGCCGCCGGCCTGCTCGAAGGACGCCGCGCCACCTCGCACTGGCTGGCCCTCGACGAGCTGCGCAAGTACGGCGCCGAGCCGACGGGGGAGCGGGTCGTCACCGACGGGAAGTACGTGACCGCGGCCGGCGTCTCCTCCGGGATCGACATGGGCCTCGCCCTGCTCGGCCGGATCGCCGGGGACGCCGTCGCCCAGACCGTACAGCTCGGGATCGAGTACGACCCGCAGCCGCCCTACGACGCGGGCTCCCCGGAGAAGGCGCCCGCCGAGGTCGTCGAACGGCTCCGCTCGATGAGCCGGTTCATCCTCGGGCAGGAACAGCCCACGTGAACCGCGGCTGACGGCGCTCCAGGAACGCGGCGACGCCCTCGGCGGTGTCGCCGCTGCCGCGTGCCTGCTCCGCCCAGTGCGCGTCCCGGTCCGTGCGGCCGTTCGCGAACTCCTTCGCGGCGGCCTGCGTCAGCTGCGAGCGGGCGGTCAGGGTCCGGGTGAACTCGGCCACCCGCTTGTCCAGTTCGCCCTCCGGCAGCACCTCGTCGACCAGACCGGTGCGCAGCGCCCGCTCCGCGTCGATCAGCTCGCCGGAGAAGAGGAGGTACTTGGTGGTGGCCGGACCGACCAGGGACACCAGGCGCCGGGTGGAGGCGGCCGGGTAGACGATGCCGAGCCTGGCCGGTGTCACCCCGAACAGCGCGCCCTCCTCGGCGAACCGCAGATCGCAGGCGGCGGCGAGCTGCGAGCCGCCGCCGACGCAGTGGCCGCGCACCGCGGCGAGGGTCGGCTTGGGGAACGCGGCGAGCGCCTCCTCGGCCGCGACCGCGAGAGTCTGTGCCTCGGCGGAGGAGTCCCGGAGGGTGGAGATGTCGGCGCCGGCACAGAAGGTGGCGCCCTCGCCGGTGAGGACGAGGGCCCGCACGGCGGGGTCGGCCGCGAGGGCGTCGAGGAGGGGCGGGAGGGCCCGCCACATGTCCGCGGTCATCGCGTTGCGTTTGGCCGGGTTGCCGATGACTACCGTGGCAACGGCGTTTCCGACCTGGTGGTCGAGGCGGGGCTCCATAGTGCGGGATGGTATCCGCGCCCGGGAGGAGGGGAATTCCGGTGGTCTCCGGGGAGTCGCACCCCGTCTCCTCGGAAAGTTCTCATACCCGTACAACCCGAATAGTTCGCGAAATCGGCATCGGCGAGGGCAAGAGTCGTTCCACAACTGACCTTGTCATACGCCAACGGGTCAGATCCGCTCGATAGTTGCTGACTTGTGTTCAGTCATCCGGGGCGGACCGGGTCGTTACCAACACTCGACGTGTGGTGACAATCGAGCGCGAGGGTGGCGACCGGACGATGGAGAACCACGGGCGCGGGCACGACCCGCGTCCAGAGGGGGGCGGCGCGCCGCCGCCGGATCCGCTGCCGTACGAAGGAGTCTGGCGGTTCACCGCCGCCGCCGTGGACGCCTCGGTCCCGCAGGCGCGGCGCGCCGTACGGGACCTGCTCCAGCGCCAGGGCGTCCCGGTCTCGGAGGACCTGGTGTACGGGCTGTTGCTGATCGTCTCCGAGCTGGTCACCAACGCGGTCAAGCACGCGGCACTGCTGTCGCCGATGCTCGCCGTCGAGGTCGCCGTCGGCGCCGAGTGGGTGCGGGTGTCGGTGGAGGACAACCACCCCTACCGCCCGACCGCCCTGGAGGCCGACCACGGGCAGCTCGGCGGCCGGGGTCTGCTGCTGGTGCGGGAGGTGGCCCGGGAGGCGGGCGGAGTCGTGGACGTGGAGCACACGTCGAGCGGCGGCAAGGTGATCTGGGCCGCCCTGCCGCTCAAACCCGCGACGCTGCCCTGAGGGGGTTCACCAGCCGGCGGACGGGCCGGTCAGCTCCCTGATCGCCGGGCGGGCCGCGTCCAGCACGGTCATGAACCAGGACGAGAAGGGGTCCTGGGCGTGCCGCTCGGCCAGCTCGGCGGCCGTCACGAAGACGGTCGCCTCGACCTCCTCCGGGTCCGGCGCGAGCGGCGCCTGGACCATGCCGACGAACAGGTGGTTGAACTCCTGCTCGACCAGGCCGGAGGCCGGGTCCGGGTGGTTGTAGCGGACCGTGCCCGCCTCGGCGAGCAGCGACGGGGAGACCCCCAGCTCCTCGAAGGTCCGCCGGGCGGCCGCCGCGAAGGGGGCCTCGCCGGGGTAGGGGTGGCCGCAGCAGGTGTTCGACCACACGCCGGGGGAGTGGTACTTGCCCAGTGCCCGCTGCTGGAGCAGCAGCCTGCCGTGCTCGTCGAAGAGGAAGACGGAGAACGCCCGGTGCAGCTGCCCGGGCGGCTGGTGCGCGGCCAGCTTCTCCGCGGTGCCGATGGTCACACCCTTCTCGTCGACGAGTTCAAGGAAAATCGCGTCTACGGTCCCTTCCGACGTGCTGTGCGTCGTGGTGGCAGGTGTGATCGGCATACCCATCCTTCGCCTCGGTCTTCGCACCAAGTCTGCCGTACGAATCCGACACTCCCGGCACTTCCCGGCACGGGCACGCCGGAAGAGGGACCCGGTAGTTGATCGTGCCCTACGGGTGCCGGAGGGAACCGTCCGGGGGTCTCGAACACAAGGACGCCGGGGGAGTGCGGAGCGCTGCGTTCCGGTATCCGGCCGTGGATCGCCGGCAGGGCCATGCCGAGGCCCAGCGCGTCGGTCGCCATGTGGGCCGCGTCCGCGATCGGTGCGAGCGAGTCGGCCACCAGGCCGCCGGCGATCTCGACCACCATCACGCCGATGGTGATGGCGAGCGCCGTCCGAAGCCGTCCGCGGTACGCCGCCGCGGCCGTTCCGGTGGCCGGCACGTGGGTGTGCCCGTGGCCGTGATCGTCCCCTGTCCCCGTGAGATATACCTCCTCCGTTCCGCCCGGGAGCACAGTGAACTACGGGTGGGGGGTATCCGGCAACGCGGCGCTGAACACCGTTGTCGTATGCCCTGACCTGCGGAAACGAGTCGCTGGTCAGGGTGGCCTCGGTTACCTTCCGTGAGGGGGCGGGTCGTGCGGGTGGGTGGTCGCGGCGCCGTGGGCGCGTGTCCTCAATGCCCGTTCTGTGGGCGCGGTTTGTGGGCCGGGGCCAGGATCACGGATGATGATCTCGGCAAAGGCCGGGGCAGAGCGGGTCGACCGTGCCGTGAACGGCCGGTGAACAAGCAGTCCTCACCATCCGATAACCTCTGCCGAATGCCGCCCGGGGGCCACCAGGCACACCCCGCCCGACTACGCAGTGGACCGGCGCCCGTACGCCGGCACTCAGGGAGTGAGTTCGGTTGTCGACCGCCATCGTCACCGGTCCGCCGGTCCCCGGATCGTCACTGGAGAGCGATCTGCGGGCGCTCGGCTTCGAGGTGCTGACGGCGTCGGACACCGCCGAGACCGAGGCCCTGCTCACCGCCGTCCCCGCCGACCGGCGGGTCGCCGTCGTCGACGCCCGCTTCGTCGGTCATGTGCACGCCCTGCGGCTCGGTCTCACCGACCCCCGCTTCCCGCTCGCCGCGATCCCCGGCGCCGTCACCGCCCAGCCCGCCGGCCGTCCCGCGCTGGCCCGTGCGCTGGCCAGGGAGTCCTCGGCGGGCGGCGGTACCGCCCTCGCCGTCGACGGGCTCGTCACCGCCCTGGACGCCGACGTCCACCACCCCGAGCTCGGCAGCCTGGTCGCCGCCGTCCCCGACGATCCGCAGGCCCGCAACGAGGCACGGCAGGCCGTCGCCGCCGTCGACGACGAGGCCGTCCGCCTGAAGTCGGCCGTGAAGTCCCGCGACGGCTTCTTCACCACCTTCTTCATCAGCCCGTACTCGCGCTACATCGCGCGCTGGTGCGCCCGGCGCGGACTGACCCCCAACCAGGTCACCACCGCCTCGCTGCTCACCGCCCTGATCGCGGCGAGCTGCGCGGCCACCGGCACCCGGGCCGGGTTCGTCGCCGCGGGCGTCCTGCTGATCTGCTCGTTCGTCCTGGACTGCACCGACGGCCAGCTCGCCCGCTACTCCCTGCAGTACTCCACGCTCGGCGCCTGGCTGGACGCCACCTTCGACCGGGCCAAGGAGTACGCCTACTACGCGGGCCTCGCCCTGGGCGCCGCCCGCGGCGGCGACGACGTGTGGGCCCTCGCCCTCGGCGCCATGATCCTGCAGACCTGCCGGCACGTGGTCGACTTCTCCTTCAACGAGGCCAACCACGACGCCACCGCCAACACCAGCCCCACCGCGGCGCTCTCCGGCAGGCTCGACAGCGTCGGCTGGACGGTCTGGGTGCGCCGGATGATAGTCCTGCCCATCGGCGAACGGTGGGCACTGATAGCCGTCCTCACGGCAGCCACGACCCCGCGGATCACCCTCTACGTACTGCTGGTCGGCTGTGCCTTCGCGGCGACCTACACCACGGCGGGGCGGGTGCTGCGGTCGCTGACCCGGAAGGCCAGGCGCACCGACCGGGCGGCGAAGGCCCTCGCGGACCTGGCCGACAACGGCCCCCTCGCGGGATTCGTGTCCCGCACCGTGCGCACCGCCCCCCTCGGCTCCCCGTTCCTGGTGGCGCTCGCCGGCACCGCGATTCTCGCCGCCTCGCTCTTCTCCGGTGTGACCTGGGCGCCGGTCGTGGGCGCCTTCGCCTACACCCTCGCCTCCGGCCGGGCCCTCGCCCGCCCCCTCAAGGGCGCCCTCGACTGGCTGGTCCCGCCCCTCTTCCGCGCCGCCGAATACGGCACCGTGCTCATCCTTGCAAGTAAAGCTGGGGTAAACGGAGCCCTTCCTGCGGCTTTCGGCCTGGTGGCCGCCGTCGCCTACCATCACTACGACACGGTGTACCGCATCCGCGGCGACGCCGGGGCGCCGCCGGCCTGGCTGGTCCGCGCCATCGGGGGGCAGGAAGGGCGAGCCCTGCTGGTCACCGTCCTGGCCGCGGTGCTCACCGCCGCGCAGTTCAAGGTCGCGCTCACGGTCCTCGCCGTGGCCGTGGCCGGGCTGGTGCTCGTCGAGAGCATCCGCTTCTGGGTGTCCGCAGGGGCGCCCGCCGTACACGATGAAGGAGAACCCGCATGATCGGCCTCGTGCTGGCGGCCGGCGCCGGACGGCGTCTGCGCCCCTACACCGACAGCCTGCCCAAGGCGCTGGTGCCGGTGGGGCCTGCCGGGATAGAGGACTCGATCACGGTGCTCGACCTGACCCTCGGCAACTTCGCCGAGATCGGCCTGACCGAGGTCGCGATCATCGTCGGCTACCGCAAGGAGGCCGTCTACGAGCGCAAGGCGGCCCTGGAGGCCAAGTACGGCCTCAAACTCACCCTCATCGACAACGACAAGGCCGAGGAGTGGAACAACGCCTACTCCCTGTGGTGCGGCCGTGACGCCCTCAAGGACGGCGTGATCCTCGCCAACGGCGACACCGTCCACCCGGTCTCCGTCGAGGAGACGCTGCTCGCCGCCCGCGGCGACGGCAAGCGGATCATCCTCGCCCTGGACACCGTGAAGTCCCTCGCGGACGAGGAGATGAAGGTCGTCGTCGACGCCGACAAGGGCATGACGAAGATCACCAAGCTGATGGACCCCGCCGAGGCGACCGGCGAGTACATCGGCGTCACGCTCATCGAGGGCGACGCGGCCCCCGAGCTGGCCGACGCGCTGAAGGCGGTCTGGGAGACCGACCCGCAGCAGTTCTACGAGCACGGCTACCAGGAGCTGGTCAACCGCGGCTTCCGGATCGACGTGGCGCCGATCGGCGACGTCCGGTGGGTCGAGATCGACAACCACGACGATCTCGCCAGGGGACGGGAGATCGCGTGCCAGTACTGACCCGGCTGATCCCCTCGCCGGTCGTCGTGGACATCCGTCCGGGTGCCCTCGACGACCTGGCGGGCGTGCTCGCCGACGAACGCATCTCGCACTCGGGGCGGCTTGCCGTCGCCGTCAGCGGCGGCTCCGGCTCCAAGCTGCGCGAACGCGTCTCGCCGAGCCTGCCCGGCGCCACCTGGTACGAGGTCGGCGGCGGCACCCTCGACGACGCGATCCGACTGGCCGGCGACATCAAGGCCGGCCACTACGACGCGGTCGTCGGCCTCGGCGGCGGCAAGATCATCGACTGCGCCAAGTTCGCCGCGGCCCGGGTGGGCCTGCCGCTGGTCGCCGTGCCGACGAACCTCGCGCACGACGGCCTGTGCTCGCCGGTCGCCACCCTCGACAACGACGCGGGCCGCGGCTCCTACGGCGTGCCGAACCCGATCGCGGTCGTCATCGACCTCGACGTCATCCGGGAGGCCCCGGCGCGCTTCGTGCGCTCGGGCATCGGCGACGCCGTCTCCAACATCTCCGCGATCGCGGACTGGGAGCTGTCCCACCGCGTGACCGGCGAGAAGATCGACGGTCTGGCGGCCGCCATGGCCCGGCAGGCCGGCGAGGCGGTACTGCGCCACCCCGGCGGCATCGGCGAGAACGACTTCCTCCAGGTCCTCGCCGAGGCGCTGGTGCTCAGCGGTATCGCCATGTCGGTGTCGGGCGACTCCCGCCCGTCCTCCGGCGCCTGCCACGAGATCAACCACGCCTTCGACCTGCTGTTCCCGAGGCGTGCCGCCAGCCATGGCGAGCAGTGCGGGCTCGGCGCGGCCTTCGCGATGTACCTGCGCGGAGCCCACGAGCAGTCCGCGTACATGGCCGATGTGCTGCGCCGGCACGGACTGCCGGTGCTGCCCGAGGAGATCGGCTTCACCGTGGACGAGTTCGTCCGGGTCGTGGAGTTCGCTCCGGAGACCCGGCCCGGCCGCTACACCATCCTCGAACACCTCGACCTCAAGACCCACCAGATCAAGGACATCTACGTCGACTATGTCAAGGCCATCGGTAGCTGAACTCCGTCCGGTCGTGCACCCCGCTGGGGTCAAGGACCGGCGCAGCGGTGAGCACTGGATGGGACGCCTCTACATGCGTGAGGTGTCCCTGCGGGTGGACCGCTACCTGGTGAACACCAGGGTCACACCCAACCAGCTCACGTACCTGATGACCGTCTTCGGTGTGCTCGCGGCCCCGGCCCTGCTGGTGCCGGGGATCACGGGCGCCGTGCTCGGCGTGGTCTGCGTCCAGATGTACCTGCTGCTCGACTGCGTCGACGGCGAGGTCGCCCGCTGGAAGCAGCAGTACTCGCTGGGCGGGGTCTACCTCGACCGGGTGGGGGCGTATCTGACCGACGCGGCCGTTCTCGTCGGGCTCGGGCTGCGTGCCGCCGACCTGTTCGGCAGCGGCCGCATCGACTGGCTGTGGGCCTTCCTCGGCACCCTGGCCGCGCTCGGCGCCATCCTGATCAAGGCCGAGACCGACCTGGTCGGCGTCGCCCGCCACCAGGCCGGCCTGCCGGTGGTCAAGGAGGCCGCCGCCGAGATGCGCTCCTCCGGGATGGCGCTGGCCCGCCGGGCCGCCGCCCTGCTCCGGTTCCACCGGCTGATCCTCGGCATCGAGGCGTCCCTGCTGATCCTGGCCCTCGCGATCGTCGACCACGTCCGCGGCGACCTCTTCTTCACCCGCCTCGGCACCGCCGTGCTCGCAGGCATCGCACTGCTGCAGACCCTGCTGCACCTGGTCTCGGTCCTCGCGTCGAGCAGGCTGCGGTGAGCGCCGGGCTGAAGGTCGGCGCGGTCGTCATCACCATGGGCAACCGCCCGGACGAACTGCGCGCCCTCCTCGACTCGGTCGCCAAGCAGGACGGCGAGCGGGTCGAGGTGGTCGTCGTCGGCAACGGCTCGCCCGTCCCGGACGTCCCGGACGGCGTCCGCACCCTGGAGCTGCCCGAGAACCTCGGGATCCCCGGCGGGCGCAACGTCGGCATAGAGGCCTTCGGCCCGAGCGGCCGCGATGTCGACATACTGCTCTTCCTCGACGACGACGGACTGCTCGCCGAGCACGACACCGCCGAACTGTGCCGCCAGGCCTTCGCCGCCGACCAGCGGCTCGGCATCATCAGCTTCCGCATCGCCGACCCGGACACCGGGCAGACCCAGCGCCGGCACGTGCCGCGGCTGCGGGCCTCCGACCCGATGCGCTCCTCCCGGGTCACCACCTTCCTCGGCGGCGCCAACGCCGTCCGCACCCAGGTCCTCGCCGAGGTCGGCGGCCTGCCGGACGAGTTCTTCTACGCCCACGAGGAGACCGACCTGGCCTGGCGGGCCCTGGACGCCGGCTGGTTGATCGACTACCGGTCCGACATGGTCCTCAACCACCCCACCACCGCTCCCTCCCGGCACGCGGTCTACCACCGGATGGTCGCCCGCAACCGGGTCTGGCTGGCCCGCCGCAACCTGCCCGCCCCCCTGGTCCCGGTCTACCTCGGGGTGTGGATGCTGCTGACCCTGGTGCGCCGCCCCTCCCGCCCGGCCCTGCACGCCTGGTTCGCCGGCTTCCGGGAGGGCTGGACCACCCCGTGCGGACCCCGCCGCCCGATGCGCTGGCGGACCGTGTGGAAACTCACGCGACTGGGCCGTCCCCCGGTGATCTGACAAGCTCGAAGGTGCGGGTCCGCACGTACGGCGTGCGGACACGCCCGGGAACGGCCGCGCACGGCGCGCGGACGCCCCCGGGAATGTGTCTGATGGCGGAGACGTGCCATGCCCGGTAGCACAATTCCGTAAGACGAACGTAAGACGCATCCAAGATGCATCCGAAGGCGAATCCGAAGGCGAATTTGCAGACGGATCCGGAGACGAAGGCTTCCACCCTTGAGTGAGACAACGCATGACGGCGGGATCGCGGTGAGCGCGGTGCCGTCGCCCGACGAAGGCCTCACGGCGGCGCAGCTCGCCGCCCGGTACGGGCTCGCGGTGAGCGGCGCACGCCCCTCGCTCGTCGAGTACGTACGCCAGCTCTGGGGACGGCGCCACTTCATCCTGGCCTTCTCGCAGGCGAAGCTCACCGCCCAGTACAGCCAGGCCAAGCTCGGCCAGCTCTGGCAGGTGGCCACTCCGCTGCTGAACGCGGCCGTGTACTACTTCATCTTCGGTGTCATCCTGCACGCCAGCCGTGGCATGTCGCAGGACGTCTACATCCCGTTCCTGGTCACCGGCGTGTTCACCTTCACGTTCACCCAGAGCTCGATCATGACGGGCGTGCGGGCGATCGCCGGCAACCTCGGTCTGGTGCGCGCGCTGCACTTCCCACGCGCCTCGCTGCCGATCTCCTTCGCGCTCCAGCAGCTCCAGCAGCTGCTGTTCTCGATGATCGTCATGGTCGCCGTGGTGGTCGGGTTCGGCAGCCGCCCGGGTCTTTCGTGGGTGCTGGTCGTCCCGATCCTGTTCCTGCTGTTCCTCTTCAACACGGGACTGGCCCTGATCGTGGCCCGGATGGGAGCCAAGACCCCGGACCTCGCCCAGCTGCTGCCGTTCGTACTGCGCACCTGGATGTACATGTCCGGTGTGATGTTCTCGATCACCAAGATGATGGAGGGCCGGCCGGAGTGGGCGCGCACGCTCCTCCAGGTGAACCCCGCCACCGTCTTCATGGACCTGATGCGCTTCGCCCTCATCGACGGCTACGGCGCCTCGAACCTGCCGCCGCACGTCTGGGCCGTCGCCCTGTCCTGGGCCGTGGTCGTGTTCGCCGGTGGCTTCGTGTACTTCTGGAAGGCGGAGGAGCGGTACGGCCGTGGCTGACCTCAACGACGTGGAGCAGAACCAGGGGGAGCGGATCCCCACCGTGATCGCGGAGGACGTGCACATCGTCTACCGGGTCAACGGCGCCAAGACCGGCAAGGGCAGCGCGACGGCCGCCCTCAGCCGCATCTTCAAGCGCGGCGACGACCGGGGCGTGCGCAAGGTGCACGCGGTCCGCGGGGTGTCCTTCGTGGCCTACCGCGGCGAAGCCATCGGCCTGATCGGCTCCAACGGCTCCGGCAAGTCCACGCTGCTGCGCGCCATCGCCGGCCTGCTGCCCGCCGAGCAGGGCAGGGTCTACACCAACGGCCAGCCCTCGCTGCTCGGTGTCAACGCGGCCCTGATGAACGACCTCACGGGCGAGCGCAACGTCATCCTGGGCGGCCTCGCCATGGGCATGTCCCGCGAGGACATCAAGGCCCGCTACCAGGAGATCGTCGAGTTCTCCGGCATCAACGACAAGGGCGACTTCATCACCCTGCCCATGCGCACCTACTCCTCCGGCATGGCGGCCCGGCTCCGCTTCTCCATCGCCGCCGCCAAGGACCACGACGTCCTCATGATCGACGAGGCGCTGGCCACCGGTGACGCGGCTTTCCGCAAGCGCTCCGAGGACCGGATCCGCGAACTGCGCGAGCACGCCGGCACGGTGTTTCTGGTCAGTCACAACAACAAGTCGATCCGCGACACCTGCGACCGCGTCCTGTGGCTGGAGCGCGGTGAGCTGCGCATGGACGGCCCGACCGAAGAGGTGCTCCAGGAGTACGAGAAGTTCACGGGCAAGTAGCCCGCCACGCCCCGGGCCCCGCCGGAACCTTTCCGGTGGGGCCCGGCGTCTGCAAAGGAAACGTCAACTCCGGCTCGCCTTAGGAATCTTGACGCCAATCGGTGTGTTGTTGTGATCTGCGGGACACCCCGACGAACCTCGATGCGTTGTACAACGTAAGCTGTACCGGTCCCGGAAAGCGGCAAGTGGGGCGATAATGCGCGACACCCTCCGCCGGGCCGCCCCGCGGACTGTTGGGCGGCGTGTCCGAAATAGTGTGTATTGGGTCGGCAGTGTAGAACGGGAGATGTGACGGCAATGGCTACGGAAACTCCCCAGCTCAACGCAGGCCGCGCCGTCCCCGCCCCGGGCAGCGAACGGTGACGGCAACCGCCCCGGCGCGAACCGGAGACGCGGAACACGGCACGCTGGCCAAGGCCGCGGACGAGAACTTCCCCGTGGCCCCTTTCTTCCTGCCGAAAGCCTGGCGCGACGACCTGATGGCGGTGTACGGCTTCGCCCGCCTCGTCGACGACATCGGCGACGGCGACCTGGCCCCCGGCGGCGCCGACGCCCGCCTCCTCGGGGTGTCACCGGAGCAGGCCGAGGACCGCCTGGTCCTGCTCGACGCCTTCGAGGCCGACCTGCGCCGCGTCTTCGACGGCACCCCGCACCACCCCCTGCTGTGCAGGCTCAAGGCGACCGTCCTCCGTCACTCCCTCACCCCCGAGCCGTTCCTCGGGCTGGTCGCCGCCAACCGTCAGGACCAGCTCGTCAAGCGGTACGAGACCTACGACGACCTCCTCGCCTACTGCGAGCTGTCCGCCAACCCCGTCGGCCGCCTGGTCCTCGCCGTCACCGGCACCTCGACCCCCGAGCGGATCGGGCTCTCCGACGCGATCTGCACTGCACTCCAGATCGTCGAACACCTCCAGGACGTGGCCGAGGACCTCGGCCGCGACCGGATCTATCTGCCCGCCGAGGACATGAAGCGCTTTCACGTCCAGGAGGCGGATCTCGCCAGGAAAACCGCAGGCGCATCGGTGCGTGCACTGGTTGCATACGAAGCACAACGCGCCCGCGATCTCCTGAATGAAGGCGCCCCCCTTGTGGGTAGCGTCCACGGCAGGTTGAAGCTGCTGCTCGCGGGGTTCGTGGCGGGGGGAAGGGCGGCGGTCCACGCGATCGCCGCCGCCGAATACGACGTACTTCCAGGCCCGCCCAAGCCCGGCAAGGGCCGGTTGCTGCGTGAGGTGGGCGTGACTCTGCGAGGAGAGGGGTGATCCGGACCGTGGACTCTCCCACACATGTGTCCGCACCGGTACTCGCCGCCTACAGCTACTGCGAGACCGTCACCGGACAGCAGGCACGGAACTTCGCCTATGGCATCAGGCTGCTCCCGGCGCCCAAGCGGCGCGCCATGTCGGCGCTCTACGCCTTCTCCCGGCGCGTGGACGACATCGGCGACGGCGAGCTGGCCGGCGACGTGAAGGCGGCCCGCCTGGAGGACACCCGGGCGCTGCTCGCCCGGGTCCAGGAGGGCGCGGTCGCCGAGGACGACACCGACCCGGTCGCGGTCGCCCTCGCGCACGCCGCCCAGGCCTTCCCGATCCCGCTGGGCGGCCTGGACGAGCTGATCGACGGCGTGCTGATGGACGTACGCGGCGAGCACTACGAGACCTGGGACGACCTGAAGGTCTACTGCCGCTGCGTGGCCGGCGCCATCGGCCGGCTCTCGCTCGGCGTGTTCGGTACGGAACCGGGGGCGCGCGGTGCCGAGCGCGCGCCGGAGTATGCCGACACGCTCGGGCTCGCGCTCCAGCTCACCAACATCCTCAGGGACATCCGCGAGGACGCCGGCAACGGCCGTACCTACCTGCCCGCCGACGACCTCGCCAAGTTCGGCTGCTCGGCCGGGTTCCACGGGCCGACTCCGCCGGCGGGCTCGGACTTCGCGGGTCTCGTGCACTTCGAAGTACGGCGCGCCCGCGCCCTTTTCGCCGAGGGCTACCGGCTGCTGCCCATGCTCGACCGGCGCAGCGGCGCCTGTGTCGCCGCCATGGCCGGCATCTACCGCCGCCTGCTCGACCGCATCGAGCGCGAACCGGAGGCGGTGCTGCGCGGCCGGGTCTCGCTGCCCGGACGCGAGAAGGCGTACGTCGCCGTGCGCGGCCTGTCCGGGCTCGACACCCGGCGCCACACCTCCCGGCTGACCGTCAGGAGGCGCGCCTGATGGACAAAGTGGGCCAAGGTGACTCCACCGGAGGAAAACGGCAGGCAACCCTCCGGCGCGGCGTGGCGTCCCTGACTGCGACGGCCCGCCCTGCCCCGTTCCACCGGCACGGCGGGCGGCCAGGAGAGGCGGCACGATGACCGACGGCACGCGATCCGAGCGGACGCAGGACGACATCCCGTCCGGGCGCTCCGCCGTCGTGATCGGCGGCGGCCTCGCGGGCATCACGGCCGCGCTCGCGCTCGCCGACGCGGGGGTGCGCGTGACGTTGCTCGAAGGCAGGCCGCGGCTCGGCGGGCTCGCCTTCTCCTTCCAGCGCGGCGACCTGACCGTGGACAACGGCCAGCATGTGTACCTGCGTTGCTGCACCGCCTACCGCTGGTTCCTCGACCGCATCGAGGGCACGGCGCTGGCGCCGCTGCAGGACCGCCTCGACGTGCCCGTGCTCGACCTCGCCAAGCCGGAGGGGCGGCGCCTGGGCAGGCTCCGTCGCGACCCGCTGCCGGTGCCCCTGCATCTGGGGCGCAGCCTGGCCGCCTATCCGCACCTCTCGCTCGCCGAGCGGGCCAAGGTCGGGCGTGCCGCGCTCGCGCTCAAGGGGCTCGACCTCGCCGATCCGAGCCTGGACGCACAGGACTTCGGCAGCTGGCTGGCCGCCCACGGCCAGTCGGCGCGTGCCGTCGAGGCCCTGTGGGACCTGGTCGGGGTCGCCACCCTCAACGCGGTCGCGGGCGACGCCTCGCTGGGGCTCGCCGCGATGGTGTTCAAGACCGGTCTGCTGTCCGACCCGGGCGCGGCCGACATCGGCTGGGCCCATGTGCCGCTGGGCGAACTGCACGACCGGCTGGCCCGCAAGGCGCTCGACTCCGCGGGCGTGCGTACCGAGGTCCGTACACGCGTCACCTCCGTCTCCACTAACGAGAACGGAACCTGGAGCGTTCAGGTTCCCGGCGAGACACTCATGGCGGACGCCGTCGTGCTCGCCGTCGCCCCGCGCGAGGCGTACGACCTGCTGCCCGACGGCGCCCTCGACGCCCCCGGGAATCTTCTGGAGATCGGCACCGCGCCGATCCTCAACGTCCATGTGGTCTACGACCGCACGGTGCTCACCAAGCCGTTCTTCGCGGCCCTCGGCACCCCGGTCCAGTGGGTGTTCGACCGCACCCACGCCTCCGGGCTGCGGGAGGGCCAGTACCTCGCGCTCTCCCAGTCGGCCGCCCAGGACGAGATCGACACCCCCGTGGCCGACCTGCGCGGGCGCTATCTGCCCGAGCTGGAACGGCTGTTGCCCGGTGCGCGCGGCGCCGGGGTGCAGGACTTCTTCGTCACCCGGGAGCGCACCGCGACGTTCGCCCCCACCCCCGGCGTCGGGCGGCTGCGGCCCGGCGCCCGCACCAAGGCACCCGGCCTCTACCTGGCCGGAGCGTGGACCGCCACCGGGTGGCCCGCGACCATGGAGAGTGCGGTCCGCAGCGGTGTCAGTGCGGCCGATGCCGCGTTGAGCACTCTGGGCCGGCCCCGCCCCCGTCACCTCTTCGAGTTCGAGGAGGCGGCGTGACGCTCGATCAGCAGGCGGCAGGCCCCCGCACCCCCGGTACCGTAACAAGAGGAGAAACTGTGCCCACTGTGCCCCCGGCCGAGACGGCTGCCGACGCGGTGGACGTGACCGCGCTCCTGGAGCGCGGCCGGACCCTTGCCACACCGGTACTGCGGGCGGCCGTCGACCGCCTGGCCTCCCCCATGGACACCGTTGCCGCCTACCACTTCGGCTGGATCGACGCCGAGGGCAACCCCGCCGACGGCGACGGCGGAAAGGCCGTACGGCCCGCGCTCGCCGTGCTCTCCGCCGAGGTCACCGGCGCCGCCCCCGAGGTCGGCATCCCCGGTGCCGTCGCCGTCGAACTCGTCCACAACTTCTCCCTGCTGCACGACGACCTGATGGACGGCGACGAACAGCGCCGGCACCGCGACACCGTCTGGAAGGTGCACGGCCCCGCCCAGGCCATCCTGGTCGGCGACGCCCTGTTCGCCCTCGCCAACGAGGTCCTCCTTGAACTCGGCACCGTCGAGGCCGGGCGGGCCACCCGGCGGCTCACCACCGCCACCCGCGCCCTGATCGACGGTCAGGCACAGGACATCTCCTACGAGCACCGCGACCGGGTCAGCGTCGAGGAGTGCCTGGAGATGGAGGGCAACAAGACCGGCGCCCTGCTCGCCGCCTCCAGCTCCATCGGCGCGGTGCTCGGCGGCGCCGACGACCGCACCGCCGACACCCTGGAGAAGTACGGCTACCACCTCGGCCTGGCCTTCCAGGCCGTCGACGACCTGCTCGGCATCTGGGGCGACCCGGACGCCACCGGCAAGCAGACCTGGAGCGACCTGCGCCAGCGCAAGAAGTCCCTGCCGGTCGTCGCCGCGCTCGCCGCGGGCGGGCCCGCCTCCGAGCGGCTCGGCGAGATCCTCGCCGCCGACGCCAAGAGCAGCGACTTCGAGAACTTCTCCGAGGAGGAGTTCGCCGCCCGCGCCGCCCTCATCGAGGAGGCCGGCGGCCGCGAGTGGACCGCCGACGAGGCGCGCCGCCAGCACACCATCGCCATCGAGGCCCTGCACGCCATCGACATGCCCGACCGGGTACGGGACCGGTTCACGGCGCTCGCGGACTTCGTCGTCGTACGAAAGAGATGATCATTATCGGTCGAATAACCCTCGCGTAGTCGCCGGCCGGTGCGAGCGCGCAGCCAGCACCGGCCGACGGCGGACCCACAGCAGAACGATTTCGTACGACTGCACGAAGGGGAAGCCATGACAGCGACGACCGACGGAAGCACCGGGGCCACCCTGCCGCCCCGGGCCGACTCGGCCAGCGAAACCGACATCACCACCCCCGTGGCGGCCGGGGTACAAGAAGCCGCCGAGCGCGCTGTCCGACGCGCCACCGACCATCTGCTCGCCCAGCAGGACGCGCAGGGCTGGTGGAAGGGCGACCTGGAGACCAACGTCACCATGGACGCCGAGGACCTGCTGCTCCGTCAGTTCCTGGGCATCCGCGACGAGGCCACGACCGCCGCCGCCGCGCTCTTCATCCGCGGCGAGCAGCGCGAGGACGGCACCTGGGCCACCTTCTACGGCGGCCCCGGCGAACTCTCCACCACCATCGAGGCGTACGTCGCCCTGCGGCTGGCCGGGGACGCGCCGGACGCACCGCACATGGCGAAGGCGTCGGCCTGGATCCGAGAGCGCGGTGGGATCGCCGCGGCCCGGGTCTTCACCCGGATCTGGCTGGCCCTGTTCGGCTGGTGGAAATGGCAGGACCTGCCGGAACTCCCGCCGGAACTCCTGTACTTCCCCAAGTGGTTCCCGCTCAGCATCTACAACTTCGGCCAGTGGGCCCGGCAGACCATCGTGCCGCTCACCGTGGTCTCGGCCAAGCGCCCGGTGCGCCCCGCCCCCTTCCCGCTGGACGAACTCCACACCGACCCGGCCAACCCGAACCCGCCCCAGCCGCTGGCTCCGGTGGCGAGCTGGGAGGGCGTCTTCCAGCGGCTCGACAAGGTTGTCCGCGGCTACCGCAAGGTCGCGCTGGGCCGGCTGCGCGGCTCCGCCCTGAAGTCCGCCGGCCGCTGGATCGTCGAGCGCCAGGAGAACGACGGCGCGTGGGGCGGCATCCAGCCCCCGGCCGTGTACTCGGTGATCGCCCTGTACCTGCTCGGCTACGACCTCGAACACCCCGTGGTGCGCGCGGGACTCGAGTCGCTGGATCGTTACGCCATCTGGCGCGAGGACGGCGGCCGGATGATCGAGGCCTGCCAGTCGCCGGTGTGGGACACCTGCCTGGCGACCATCGCGCTCGCCGACGCCGGTCTGCCCGCCGACCACCCGCAACTCGTCAAGGCCGCCGACTGGATGCTCGGCGAGCAGATCGTGCGGCCCGGCGACTGGGCGGTGAAGCGACCCCAGCTGCCGCCGGGCGGCTGGGCGTTCGAGTTCCACAACGACAACTACCCCGACATCGACGACACCGCCGAGGTCGTCCTCGCCCTGCGCCGGGTCAGGCACCACGACCCCGAGCGGATGGAGAAGGCCATCGGGCGCGGGGTGCGCTGGAACCTCGGCATGCAGTCGAAGAACGGGGCCTGGGGCGCCTTCGACGTCGACAACACCAGCCCGTTCCCCAACCGGCTGCCGTTCTGCGACTTCGGCGAGGTCATCGACCCGCCCTCGGCCGACGTCACCGCGCACGTCGTGGAGATGCTCGCCTTCGAGGGCATGTCCCACGACCCGCGCACCCGGCGTGGCATCGAGTGGCTGCTCGCCGAACAGGAGCCGAACGGCGCGTGGTTCGGGCGCTGGGGCGTCAACTACGTCTACGGCACCGGCTCGGTGGTGCCCGCGCTGACCGCGGCAGGGCTGCCCGTCTCGCACCCGGCCATCCGGCGGGCGGTGACCTGGCTGGAGCAGGTCCAGAACGAGGACGGCGGCTGGGGCGAGGACCTGCGCTCCTACAAGTACGCCGACGACTGGAGCGGGCGCGGTGCCTCCACCGCCTCCCAGACCGCGTGGGCGCTGATGGCGCTCCTTGCGGCGGGGGAGAAGGACGCCAAGGCCGTCGAGCGGGGCGTCCGGTGGCTCGCCGAGACGCAAGCCGAGGACGGCTCCTGGGACGAGCCGTACTTCACCGGCACCGGCTTCCCCTGGGACTTCTCCATCAACTACCACCTCTATCGGCAGGTCTTCCCGCTCACCGCGCTCGGCCGCTACGTCCACGGCGAGCCCACCCCCGAGGCCGAGGGGGACTGATGAGCCCCACGCCCGCGCCGGCCCCGCTGCTGATCGCCTGCGCACTCGGCATCGAGCACCTCGCCCTGCGCGCCGGCGAACGCGGGGGCGCGGGCGGACCCGTCACCGTGCTGCGCACCGGCATGGGCCCCAAGGCGGCGGAACGGTCCGTCACCCGGGTCCTGGCCGATCCCGCGCTCGCCGGTGCCGCGGTCCTGGCGACGGGCTTCTGCGCGGGACTCGCCCCCGGGATGCACCCCGGCGACCTGGTCGTCGCCGAGGAGACCCGGGACCCCCGTGGCAGCGTCCCGTGCGTCGGCACCGAACTCCTGGTGAAGGAGCTGGTGCGGACCCTGCCCGGCCGCACCGTCCACACCGGCCCCGTCACCGGCTCCGATCACGTCGTCCGCGGTCACGAGCGATCAGACCTGCTCGCGACCGGCGCAATCGCGGTCGACATGGAGTCGGCGGCCACGCTCCTGAGCGCCGTGCGCGCGGGCGAGCGCCCTGTTGCGGCCGTAAGGGTGGTCGTGGACGCTCCTGAACATGAACTCGTCCGGATCGGCACGGTGCGCGGTGGAATATCAGCTTTCCGCGTTCTTCGATCCGTTCTTCCAGCTTTCTTCGAATGGCACCGTTCTTTGCTGCTCCCCCGGAGGTGAGCCAGATGGCCATGCCGCTGCGTCAGTCGATCAAGGTCGCTACCTACTTGGCCGAACAGAAGCTTCGCAAGCGGGACAAGTTCCCGCTGATCGTGGAGCTGGAACCCCTTTTCGCGTGCAACCTGAAATGTGAGGGCTGCGGCAAGATCCAGCACCCGGCGGGGGTGTTGAAGCAGCGCATGCCGGTCGCGCAGGCGGTCGGGGCGGTGCTGGAGTCCGGTGCCCCGATGGTGTCCATCGCGGGCGGCGAACCCCTGATGCACCCTCAGATCGACGAGATCGTGCGGCAGTTGGTGGCGAAGCGGAAGTACGTCTTCCTGTGCACCAACGCGATGCTGCTGCGCAAGAAGATGGACAAGTTCACGCCCTCGCCCTACTTCGCGTTCGCGGTGCACATCGACGGGCTGCGCGAGCGGCACGACGAGTCCGTGGCGAAGGAGGGCGTGTTCGACGAGGCGGTGGAGGCCATCAAGGAGGCCAAGCGGCGCGGCTTCCGGGTGACCACCAACTCGACCTTCTTCAACACGGACACCCCGCAGACCATCATCGAGGTGCTCAACTTCCTCAACGACGACCTCAAGGTCGACGAGATGATGATCTCGCCCGCCTACGCCTACGAGAAGGCCCCCGACCAGGAGCACTTCCTCGGTGTGGAGCAGACCCGTGAACTCTTCAAGAAGGCCTTCGCGGGCGGCAACCGCAAGAAGTGGCGGCTCAACCACTCCCCGCTCTTCCTGGACTTCCTGGAGGGCAAGGTCGACTTCCCGTGCACGGCCTGGGCGATCCCGAACTACTCGCTGTTCGGCTGGCAGCGACCCTGCTACCTGATGAGCGACGGATACGTGCCGACGTACCGCGAACTCATCGAGAAGACCGACTGGGACAAGTACGGCCGCGGCAAGGACCCGCGCTGCGCCAACTGCATGGCGCACTGCGGCTACGAGCCCACCGCCGTCCTCGCCACCATGGGGTCCCTCAAGGAGTCGCTCCGCGCGATGCGCGAGACGGTCTCCGGGAACCGGGAGTGACCGCATGACCGCCGTTTCCCTGGGCGTCCCCGAGGTCCCGGCCCGGCCGGTCGCCGAGCGCCGCGTGTCCCGGCAGATCCTTGTCGGGCCGGTGGCGGTCGGCGGCGGTGCCCCGGTATCGGTGCAGTCGATGACCACGACCCGCACCTCGGACATCGGCGCCACCCTCCAGCAGATCGCCGAACTCACCGCGTCCGGCTGCCAGATCGTCCGCGTCGCCTGCCCCACGCAGGACGACGCGGACGCCCTGGCCACGATCGCGAGGAAGTCCCAGATCCCGGTGATCGCGGACATCCACTTCCAGCCCAAGTACGTGTTCGCGGCCATCGAGGCCGGCTGCGCGGCAGTTCGCGTGAACCCCGGCAACATCAAGAAGTTCGACGACCAGGTGCGGGAGATCGCCCGGGCCGCCAAGGACCACGGCACGCCGGTCCGGATCGGGGTCAACGCCGGCTCGCTCGACCGCCGGCTGCTCCAGAAGTACGGCAAGGCCACCCCGGAGGCGCTCGTGGAGAGCGCTCTCTGGGAGGCCTCGCTCTTCGAGGAGCACGACTTCCGGGACATCAAGATCTCCGTCAAGCACAACGACCCGGTCGTGATGATCGAGGCGTACCGGCAGCTGGCCGCCCAGTGCGACTACCCGCTGCACCTCGGAGTCACGGAGGCGGGTCCGGCGTTCCAGGGCACCATCAAGTCGGCCGTCGCCTTCGGGGCGTTGCTCTCGCAGGGCATCGGTGACACGATCCGCGTCTCGCTGTCGGCCCCGCCCGCCGAGGAGGTCAAGGTCGGCATCCAGATCCTGGAGTCGCTGAACCTGCGGCAGCGGCGCCTTGAGATCGTCTCCTGCCCGTCCTGCGGGCGCGCCCAGGTCGACGTCTACAAGCTGGCGGACGAGGTGACGGCAGGCCTTGAGGGCATGGAGGTGCCGCTGCGCGTCGCCGTCATGGGATGCGTGGTCAACGGCCCCGGCGAGGCACGGGAGGCCGATCTGGGGGTCGCCTCCGGCAACGGCAAGGGGCAGATCTTCGTGAAGGGCGAGGTCGTCAAGACCGTGCCGGAGTCGAAGATCGTGGAGACCCTCATCGAAGAAGCAATGAAGATCGCCGAGCAGATGGAGCAGGACGGCGCCGGGTCCGGAGCACCCGCCGTCACGGTGAGCTGAACAGCACGGACCGAGAGGGGGCCGAGCGTGACGATTCTGGAGAAGATCCGGGGACCACGCGACCTGAAGGCGCTGTCCGAGTCGGAACTCGGTGAACTGTCCGAAGAAATACGCGAGTTCCTGGTGCACGCGGTCGCCAGGACCGGCGGCCACCTCGGGCCCAACCTGGGCGTCGTGGAGCTGACCGTCGCACTGCACCGGGTCTTCGAGTCCCCGGTCGACCGCATCCTCTGGGACACCGGCCACCAGAGCTACGTCCACAAGCTGCTGACCGGCCGGCAGGACTTCTCCAAACTGCGCGGCAAGGGCGGCCTGTCCGGATACCCCTCGCGCGAGGAGTCCGAGCACGACGTCATCGAGAACAGCCACGCCTCCACCGCGCTCGGCTGGGCCGACGGCCTCGCCAAGGCCCGCCAGGTGCAGGGGGAGAAGGGCCATGTCGTCGCGGTGATCGGCGACGGCGCGCTGACCGGCGGGATGGCCTGGGAGGCGCTCAACAACATCGCGGCGGCGAAGGACCGGCCGCTGATCATCGTCGTCAACGACAACGAGCGGTCGTACGCCCCCACCATCGGCGGCCTTGCCAACCACCTCGCCACCCTGCGCACGACCGACGGCTACGAGAAGGTGCTGGCCTGGGGCAAGGACGTCCTCCTGCGCACTCCGGTCGTCGGCAACACCATCTACGAGTCCCTGCACGGCGCGAAGAAGGGCTTCAAGGACGCCTTCGCCCCGCAGGGCATGTTCGAGGACCTGGGCCTCAAGTACGTCGGCCCGATCGACGGCCACGACATCAAGGCGGTCGAGTCGGCGCTGCGGCGCGCGAAACGCTTCCACGGGCCGGTGCTGGTGCACTGCCTCACGGAGAAGGGCCGCGGCTACGAACCCGCACTCGCCCACGAGGAGGACCACTTCCACACCGTCGGCGTGATGGACCCGCTCACCTGCGAGCCGCTCGCGCCGTCCAACGGCCCTTCCTGGACCTCGGTGTTCGGTGACGAGATCGTCCGGATCGGCGAGGAGCGGGACGACGTGGTGGCGATCACCGCGGCCATGCTGCACCCGGTGGGCCTCGGCAAGTTCGCCGAGCGCTTCCCCGACCGGGTCTGGGACGTCGGCATCGCCGAGCAGCACGCGGCGGTCTCGGCCGCCGGCCTCGCGACCGGCGGACTGCACCCGGTCGTCGCCGTCTACGCCACGTTCCTGAATCGCGCCTTCGACCAGCTGCTGATGGACGTGGCGCTGCACCGCTGCGGGGTGACGTTCGTCCTGGACCGGGCGGGCGTGACAGGAGTCGACGGCGCGTCGCACAACGGCATGTGGGACATGTCGATCCTCCAGGTCGTACCCGGCCTCAGGATCGCCGCCCCGCGTGACGCCGAACAGCTGCGTCTCCAGCTGCGCGAGGCGGTCGCCGTGGACGACGCGCCCACCCTGGTGCGGTTCCCGAAGGAGTCGGTGGGTCCGGAGATCCCGGCGGTCGACCGCGTCGGCGGGATCGACGTCCTGCACCGCGGGGAGGAGCCGCGGGTGCTGCTGGTCGCGGTCGGCGTGATGGCACCGGTCTGCCTCCAGGCCGCGGAGCTGCTGGCCGCCCGGGGCATCGGCTGCACGGTCGTGGACCCGCGTTGGGTCAAGCCCGTGGATCCCGCGCTGCCGGGTCTGGCGGCGCAGCACGAGCTGGTGGCCGTCGTCGAGGACAACAGCCGGGCGGCCGGCGTGGGCGCGGCGGTGGCGCTGGCGCTGGGCGACGCCGAAGTGGACGTGCCGGTGCGGCGGTTCGGGATTCCGGAGCAGTTTCTGGCGCACGCCAAGCGGGGGGAGGTGCTGGCCGACATCGGGCTGACGCCGGTGGAGATCGCGGGGAGCATCGGGGCGAGTTTCGAGAGGCGGGGAGTTGAGGGCGCCGAAGGGGGTGCCGCGGGGGGTCGTGTGGCGGGTGCAGCTACGTCTGGGCTGGTCGCGCAGTTCCCCGCGCCCCTTCAGGGCGCCAAAGTCGAGGGCGCTTTCATCGATGGCCCTGTCAAGGAGAAAGAATGAGTACGGAGTTCGACCTAGGTGCGCTGCTGGCCGAGCGTGGCGGTGAGCGGTACGAGCTGCACGGGAAGTACCTGAACCACCAGCTGCCGCGCATGCTGCACACCATCGGCTTCGACAAGGTGTACGAGCGGGCCGAGGGTGCCCACTTCTGGGACGCGGACGGCAACGACTACCTGGACATGCTCGCCGGGTTCGGGGTGATGGGCCTGGGCCGCCACCACCCCGTCGTCCGCAAGGCCCTGCACGACGTCCTGGACGCCCGGCTGGCCGACCTCACCCGCTTCGACTGCCAGCCGCTGCCCGGACTGCTCGCCGAGCGGCTCCTCGCGCACAGCCCGCACCTGGACCGGGTGTTCTTCGGCAACAGCGGCACGGAGTCGGTGGAAACGGCCCTGAAGTTCGCCCGCTTCGCCACCGGCAGACCCCGTGTCCTCTACTGCGACCACGCCTTCCACGGTCTGACCACCGGCTCGCTGTCGGTCAACGGCGAGGACGGCTTCCGGGACGGCTTCGCCCCGCTGCTGCCCGACACCGCCGTACCCCTCGGTGACCTCGACGCGCTCGCCCGCGAACTGAAGAAGGGCGACGTCGCCGCCCTGATCGTCGAGCCGATCCAGGGCAAGGGCGTGCACGAGGCACCGCCCGGCTATCTGCGCGCCGCCCAGGAGCTGCTGCACAAGCACAAGGCGCTGCTCATCGCCGACGAGGTGCAGACCGGCCTCGGCCGCACCGGCGACTTCTACGCCTACCAGCACGAGGAGGGCGTCGAGCCGGACCTGGTGTGTGTGGCGAAGGCGCTGTCCGGCGGGTACGTCCCGGTCGGCGCGACCCTCGGCAAGGACTGGATCTTCAAGAAGGTCTACTCGTCCATGGACCGCGTCCTGGTCCACTCGGCGAGCTTCGGCGCCAACGCCCAGGCCATGGCGGCCGGGCTCGCCGTCCTCTCGGTCATGGAGAACGACCAGATCGTCGCCAGTTCCCGGGCCGTGGGGGAGCAGCTCAGGTCCCGGCTCGCCGCGCTGACCGACAAGTACGAACTGCTCGCCGACGTGCGCGGCCGGGGCCTGATGATCGGCATCGAGTTCGGCCGGCCCAGCTCGCTGAAGCTGCGCAGCCGCTGGACCATGCTCCAGGCCGCCCGCAAGGGCCTGTTCGCCCAGATGGTCGTCGTACCGCTGCTGCAACGGCACCGGATCCTCACCCAGGTCTCCGGCGACCACCTGGAGGTGATCAAGCTCATCCCGCCGCTGATCGTCGACGAGACGGACGTGGACCGCTTCGTGGACGCCTTCACGGACGTCATGGACGACGCCCACAGCGGAGGCGGCCTGATGTGGGACTTCGGCAGGACACTGATCAAGCAGGCGGTGGCCAACCGCTAGCTTTTTGTCTCTGAGGCAAGAAAATTGCCGTAGGGGCAAAACTGCGGCTGAATGGAGGCATGAGCTCCTCCGAGAAAGAGCATACGGGCGGGCCGGTGGGCGACCTGCCCGCCGTCGCCCCGCAGCTGCGCTCCCTGCGTCGCCGCGCCGGTGTCACCCTGGAGGCCGCGGCCCGGGACGCGGGGCTGTCGCCCGCCCATCTCTCCCGGCTGGAGACCGGGCAGCGGCAGCCTTCGCTGCCGATGCTGCTCACGCTCGCGCGTGTCTACGGTACGACGGTCTCGGAGCTGCTGGGCGAGACCGTCGCCGACCGGGACGCGATCGTGCGCGCCGGCGACATGGAACCGACCCACGCCGGCGGCTGGACGTACTGGCAAACCGGGGCCTCCGGCCGCGGGATGCAGGCGCTGCGCGTCCGGGTGCCGTACGGCTCCCAGGGCGACATCGTGCGGGTGCATCCCGGCGAGGAGTGGCTGTACGTCCTGCGCGGCCGGCTCCGGCTGCGTCTGGGTGACACCACCCATGTGCTCGCGCCCGGCGACAGCGCGCACTTCGACTCGCTGACCCCGCACCGCCTGGCCGCCGAGGACCCGGACGGGGTCGAGCTCCTGTTCGTCCACACCCTGCTGCAGAGTCCCACGGCCGCGCTGTGCCTGGGCCCGATCACCGGAGAGCTGCCATGACCGACATGGAGGAGAAGTTCCCCCGGGCCCTGTGGGTCCGGCTGATCATCTACATCGCCCTCGGGCACGTCCTGGCGGCGTTCCTCTTCCTGCTGTTCTCCCTCGGCGCGAAGGGCTGAGCCTCAGTCGAGCAGGCGTTCGCGCAGCCGCTCCCGGGTCTCCGGGGCCACCTTCAGACCCTGCTCCAGGTAGGTGTCGACGTCGCCCCACGTCTCGTCGATGCTCTCGAAGGCCGCCGCGAGGTACTCCGCGCGGGCGTCGAAGAGCGGGCTCAGCAGCTCCATCACCTCGGGGCTGTACACGCTCTCCCCGCTTCCGCTGCGCCGCACCTTGTAACGGCGGTGCTTGGCGTTGGACTCCAGGTAGTCGGAGAGGATCGCGTCCCGCTCCACGCCCACCGCGAGCAGCGTCACGGCTATGGAGATGCCCGCCCGGTCCTTGCCGGCCGCGCAGTGCATCAGCGCCGGGACGCTGTCCTCGGCGATCGAGTGCAGCACGCGGGAGTGCTCGTCGGTGCGCTCCTTGACGATCGTGCGGTAGGAGTTGACCATCCGGGCCGCGGCCTTGCCGTCCCCCAGGAGCCCCCGCAGCTGCTCGATGTCACCCTCGCGGACCATCGTCCAGAACTCGGCGCCGTGCGCCGGGTCGGTCAGCGGCAGGTTCACGTTCCGCGTGCCGGGCAGCTCGACGTCCGGGCCCTCCAGCTTCTGGTCGGCCGCGTTGCGGAAGTCGAAGATCGTGTGCAGGCCGAGCGAGGCGAGGAACTCCGCGTCCTGCTCGGTCGCGTGCGCCAGGTGCCCGCTGCGGAACAGCACGCCCGGCCGCACCCGCCGCCCGTCCACGGTCGGCAGGCCGCCCACGTCACGGAAGTTACGCACCCCGGCCAGCTCGGGCTCGGTGGACGGGACCTGCTGCGTCACGGGGGGCTCCTCCCGGTCGGCCCCGTCGGCGCTGCTCGTCGACGGGCACTGGACCGACCATACGACATCGGTTTCCACGGGCAATGAGTTGTCCACAGGCATCGTCTCCAGGGCCCGTGGCCCTTGATTCCGGGGCCCACAGCCCTTGATGATGTTGGTGCTTGAGCGGATCTGTTGGCAGCTGTGTGAGGTTTGAGGTTTCTCGATGGTGGACATCGCCGAAAACGGTCGTACCTGGCTCCTGTCGGGCCCCGGCAGCAGCTATGCGCTGCATCTCACGGAGGCCGACGAACTGCTCCACCTGCACTGGGGCGCCAGAATCCAGCTTGCGGACGCCGAGGAGCTCAGCACCCGGGCGCTGCCCGGCTACTGGCCCTTCGAGTCCCCGCTCGACGGCCGGGAGGAGTACCCCGTCGAGGGCGGGCCCCGGTTCGTCCGCCCCGCCCTGTCCGTGCGCACCGAGGAGCGGCGCGGCACCGAGTGGGCCTTCGAGGCCTACGAGACGGAGACCGGCGCGGACGGCGACGAGCTGCGGCTGCGCTTCCGGGACGACGCGATCCTCATCACCCTGCACTACCGGATGCGCGGCGACGTCGTGGAGCGCCGGGTGACCGTCGGCAACGAGGGGCACGCGCGCGTGGAGCTGCTCCGCGCCGACCCCGCCGCCTGGACGCTCCCCGACCGCGAGGGCTGGCGGCTCTCCCAGCTGCACGGCCGCTGGGCCGCCGAGTCCCGCCTCACCAGCGGCCCCCTCACCTACGGCGAGAAGGTCATCGGCAGCCGCCGCGGCCACACCGGCCACCAGCACCTGCCCTGGGTCGCCCTCGACACCGACGCCACCGAGGAGCGCGGCGAGGTCTGGGGCTGTGCGCTCGGCTGGTCCGGCTCCTGGCGGATCGCCGTCGCCCAACTCCCGGACGCGCGCGTGCAGATCACCGGCGGCGCCGGCTACGACGACTCCGGCCTGCTGATGCTGGCCGAGGGCGAGTCGTACACCAGCCCGGTCTTCGCGGGCCTGTGGACCGACGGCGGCTTCGGCGGGGCGAGCCGTGCCTGGCACGCCTACCAGCGGGCGTACATCATCCCGGACGCCGACCGGGACCGGCCCGTGCTGTTCAACTCCTGGGAGGCCACCACCTTCGACATCTCCGAGGAGCAGCAGGCCACCCTCGCCCGGCGGGCCGCGGCGATCGGCGTGGAGCTGTTCGTGGTCGACGACGGCTGGTTCGGCGCCCGCACCAGTGACCGCGCCGGCCTCGGCGACTGGACGCCCAACCCGGACCGCTTCCCCAAGGGCCTCAAGCCCCTCGCCGACTACGTGCACGCCCTCGGCATGCAGTTCGGCATCTGGGTCGAGCCCGAGATGGTGAACGCGGACAGCGACCTGTACCGCGCCCACCCCGACTGGGTGCAGTACCAGGAGGGACGAAAGCGGACGGAACTGCGCAACCAGCTCGTCCTCAACCTGGCCCGCGAGGACGTCCAGGAGTACCTCTGGGAGCAGCTCGACACCCTGCTGTCGAGCGCCCCGATCGACTACGTCAAGTGGGACTTCAACCGCTGCTTCACCGACGCGGGCTGGCCCGGCGAGCCCTACCCGCAGCGCCTGTGGGTCGACCACGTCCGCGGGCTGTACGCCCTTCTCGACCGGATCCGCGCGGCCCACCCGAACGTCGCCATCGAGTCCTGCTCCGGCGGTGGCGGGCGGATCGACCTCGGCATCATGAGCCGCACCGACGAGGTGTGGACCTCCGACAACACCGACCCGCTGGACCGGCTCGCCATCCAGCACGGCTTCAGCCAGATCCACCCCGCCCGGGTGATGTCCGCCTGGGTCACCGACAGTCCGAACCACCAGCTCAACGGCCGGGTCAGCAGTCTGCGTTTCCGCTTCATCAGCTCGATGGCCGGGGCGCTCGGGGTCGGCGGCGACCTCTCGCAGTGGACCGAGGAGGAGCTCGCCGAGGCCGGCCGCTGGGTGGAGCTCTACAAGGAGATCCGGCCCCTGGTGCAGCGCGGCGACCAGTTCCGGCTGCGGCCGCCCACCGGCGGGCTCAGCGCGGTGCAGTACACGCTCGGCGGCGAGACCGTCGTCCTCGCCTGGCTGCAGGCCCAGAGCTACGGCGAGCCGGCGCCGGCGCTGCGGCTGCAGGGCCTCGACCCCGCGGCGTCGTACGAATGCCGCGAAACGGGCGAAGTGTATCGGGGTGCCGTCCTGTTGCACCACGGGCTGCACACCGGACTGAAGGGTGACCTGGATGCGTCGGTCATCCGACTCCGCCGGATCTGACGCATCTGCCCGAATTGGCGCCTTCATTACAACTCGCTCTGGAATGAGGTGACGTGGCGTGACGTGCGTGAGGAGCGTCATATTCGTGACCGTCCGTCGCGCGTCATGCTCACGTAATTCCGGTGCTTTGCGAGAAGGTTGGAAAACTGAATAGACAGGAATTCACGGAGGGTGACCGGGATTTCCGGTAACGGATCAAGTGAAAACCGGACAGGCGGAACCGGCCGCTTGTCCGGGTGCGTCTTACTCGCTTACGTTCGCCACACTTCCGGACGGAACGCCGAATCCTGCCGCCGGCCGGAGTCCCCACACACTCACCCGTGCCCGGCAGGAGCGGGGGACCCACCAGGTATGACCGCCTGTTCCGGTTCCCGGGACGGCTAGGGGTGTAGCCGCGTGACGGAGCGTGGCCGGGCAGCTCCAGCCCGAACCCGACAGCTCACCTCGCAGGCGTCGGAGAGGAATGCGCCATGCCCGCGAAGGGTAAGCACCGCCGCCCCAAGCCCCAGCGTTTCACCCGCTCGATGGCCGTCGCCGGAACCGGTGGCGCCGCGCTGGCTCTGCCGCTCATGGGGGCCACCGGCGCCCACGCGGCCACCTCGCAGTCCGTTTCCGAAAAGGCCATGCAGTCGCTTCCGGCGGCCGAGAAGACCGCGGTGAAGGAGACGGCCGCGAAGAATTCCGCCGCGCATTCCGCGCACCGCGTCTACACCGTGGTGCCCGGCGACTACCTCTCGAAGATCGCCCGCGAGCACCACGTCCGCGGCGGCTGGCACCGGCTCTACGCCGAGAACCGGGAGGCCGTCGGCGACAACCCCTCGCTGATCCACCCCGGCCTCAGGCTCACGCTCGGCGGCCGTCACGCCGCGACGACGGACACCGCGGACTCCGGCTCCCGTTACGAGGCACCGTCGAACCCGCAGTCGTCCACCTCGTCATCGGCCTCCTCCTCGGACGGCTCGGACGGCTCGGCGACGACCGCGTCCGGATTCACCCTGCCGGTCACCGGTGCCACCGTCGGCACCGGCTACCACGTCGCCGGCAGCATGTGGTCCAGCGGCTACCACACGGGCGTCGACTTCGTCGTCCCGACCGGCACCCCGGTGAAGGCCGTCGGCGCGGGCACGGTCGTCACGGCGGGCTGGGGCGGCGCCTACGGCAACCAGGTCGTCATCCGGCTCGCCGACGGCTACTACGCGCAGTACGGCCACCTCTCCGCCCTCTCCGTCTCGGTCGGCCAGACCGTGACGGCGGGTCAGCAGATCGGCCTCTCCGGCGCCACCGGCAACGTCACCGGCCCGCACCTCCACTTCGAGATCCGTACCACCCCCGACTACGGCTCGGACGTGGACCCGGTCGCCTACCTCCGCTGGAAGGGCCTCGCCGTCGGCTGACCCGGCACCCGCACCGGTCCGACACGCACGTCGAATGCCGGGCCCGGATCACCGGGCCCGGCATTCGGCGTTGGACGATCGACACGTCAACGCCCCTGATCGGAGCCTTATTCCAGGCTTGGCAAAGTATTTAAAAGTGTCTTATCTCACCGAACGTCAACCCCTTATTACGGTCGCGTAGGTCACAGCCGAAGGTGAATCATGGTCCGATGTGGGAGACGATTCGAAGAGTGACAATGCATCAGTGATCGGGTCGTACGCGGCGGTGGGGGACAGCTTCACCGAGGGCGTCGGCGACCCCGGCCCCGACGGGGCGTTCGTCGGCTGGGCCGACCGGTTCGCGGTACTGCTGTCGGACCGCCGGCCCGAGGGCGACTTCGAGTACACCAACCTAGCCGTGCGCGGGAAACTGCTCGACCAGATCGTGGCGGACCAGGTGCCGCAGGCCCTGGCACTCGCCCCGGATCTGGTCTCCTTCTGCGCGGGCGGCAACGACATCATCCGCCCCGGCACCGACCCCGACGAGGTGGCCGAGCGGTTCGAGCGGGCCGTGGCCCAACTGACCGAGGCCATCGGCACGGTGCTGGTGACCACCGGGTTCGACACCCGGGGCGTGCCCGTCCTCAAGCACATGCGCGGCAAGATCGCCACGTACAACGGGCACGTCAGGGCCATCGCCGACCGGTACGGCTGCCCGGTCCTGGACCTGTGGTCCCTGAAGACCGTGCAGGACCGGCGGGCCTGGGACGACGACCGCCTGCACCTCTCGCCCGAGGGGCACACGCGCGTGGCCCTGCGCGCCGGCCAGGCGCTCGGCGTCGACGTGCCGGCCGACCCGGACCAGCCCTGGCCGCCGCTGCCGCCCCGCGGCACCCTGGAGGTCCGCCGCGACGACGTGCACTGGGCCCGTGAGTACCTGGTCCCCTGGATAGGGCGCCGACTGCGCGGCGAGTCGTCAGGCGACCACGTGACGGCCAAGGGGGCGCTCTCCCCGGACGACATCAAGATGCGGATCGCTTCCGTGGCTTGAGACGGCACGGGCAGGTAAGGGGTGGCCTCACGGCGGGCCGCCCCTTACTTCTCCTCCGGCAGCCCCAGTTCGCGCGCCAGGGCCTCGTCGACCCACTCCTGCGCCCGGGAGCGGGGCACGGCACCCGGGTACGACGTCAGTTGGACGGCGAGCCCGTCGAGCAGGGCCGTCAGCCGCAGCGCCGCCGCCGCGGGGTCGGGGCACCGGAACTCGCCCGCGGCCACCCCTTCGGCGATGACCTCGGCGATCGCCGCCTTCCACCGCTGGTCCAGGCCCTTGGTGACGTCCCGCAGCGCGGGTTCCCGCAACGCCACCGCCCAGCCCTCGATCCACAGCCGCCAGCCCTTCGCCTGCCCCGTCGGCGCATACCAGCGCACCGCCGCCCGCAACCGGCGCAGCGCCGACGTACGGCGGCCCAGCAGCTTGCGCAGATGCGTCAGGTCGTCCTCGGCGGCGTAGGTGAAGGCGGCCGCGACCAGCTTCTCCTTCGTCGAGAAGTGGTACAGCACCAGCGCGTTGCTCACGCCGAGGGTCGAGGCGACATCGGCGATCCGCACCGCCGCCACGCCCCGCATCTCGATCTGCTCGATGGCGGCCCGCAGCAGCTCCTCCCGCCGCTCGGCCACACTCAACCGCACTCTCGCCACGCGGTCACCCTAATCGGTTGTCGCACTGCCCGCGTCGGCGTCCCGGGGCGGCGGCAGCCGCGCGACCGTCACAGGGGCAGCCGCATGATCGTCAGGTCCAGCCAGCGGCCGAACTTGGTGCCCACCTCCCGGACCGTCCCGACGTGCTCGAAGCCGAACCGGTCGTGCAGCCGGATCGACGCGGCGTTCCCGGCCTCGATACCGGCGATCATCACGTGGTGGCCGGCCTCGCGTGCCGTGGCGACGAGGGGGCCCAGCAGCGCGGAGCCGATGCCGAGCCCGTGCCTGCCCTCGCGGACGTAGACGGAGTTCTCCACCGTGTGCCGGTAGCCGTCCAGCGCGCGCCACGGGCCGTAGACCGCGAATCCGGCCACCTCGCCCGGGGCTTCGGCGACTTCGGCCACGAGCGCCGAGCCGCGCTCCAGGTGTGTGGCGAACCAGGCCGCCCCCTCGGCGGGGGACTGCGGGGTCTCGGTCCACAGGGCCGTCGAGTGCTCGATCGCGTGATTGCGGATCGCGCGGACGGCCTCCCCGTCACCGGGACGGGCCGGACGTACGGTCACCACGCTTCTCTCGTATATTGGATTCATGTCCAACATAGTAGAACCATCGGCGGATCCCCTGGTACGGCAGATCGCCGCCCGTGTCCGCACCGAACGGGAGCGCCGCCGCTGGACCCTGGCGCAGCTCGCGGACGCCTCCGGGGTCTCCCCGGCGATGATCAGCCGGATCGAGCGCGGCGAGAGCAGCCCCACCGCGGTCGTGCTCGGCAAGCTGTCCGCCGCCTTCCAGCTCAGCGTCGCCTCGCTGCTGGCCCTCGCCGAGGGTGCGCAGGAGCCCGCGGCCGACACCCCGGGCGTGCGGCGCGTCACCGACGCCGCCGAGTGGCGCGACCCCGGCACCGGCTACCGGCGCCGCCAGATCACCGGCCCGCGCTTCCCGGCGGAGATCGCCGAGATCCGGCTGCCCGCCGGCGCCAGCGTCCCGTATCCGGCGGCGGCCTTCGCCTTCGTGCGGCAGCTCGTCTGGGTCCTCGACGGCCGGCTGACCTTCCACGACGGCGACACGGTCCACGAACTCGACACCGGTGACACCATCGAACTCGGCGCACCCGCCGAGCGCGTCTTCGCCAACACCACCGGCGCCGAGTGCCGTTACGCCGTCGTCCTCACCCGCGACGCGCGGCCATGAGCCGGACGCTGCCACGCGGCGGCACGTTCCTGCTGGCCGCGATAGCCGGGACGGCGATCGCGAACAACTACGCCGTGCAGCCCGCGCTCACCGCGGTCGCCGCCGACCTCGACGTGCCGCTCTCCGTGATCGGCCTGGTGCCGACGGCCGCCCTCGCCGGCTGTATGACCGGCTTCGCCCTGCTGCTGCCGCTCACCGACCACCTCGCCCCCAACCGCCTGGTCACCGCGCAGCTCACCGCCCTGGCCGCGGCCCTCGCGCTCGCCGCGACCGCGCGCGACGCGTTCGTGCTCCTGGCCGCCTATCTGCTCATCGGCGCCGCCGCGAGCGTGGCCGCCCAGGCCGGTAACATCGCCGGCCGCCATGCCCGGCCGGGCCGCGGCGGAACCGGCGTCGCCCTGGTAGCCGCCGGCATGTCGGCCGGCATCCTGCTCAGCCGGCTGGCGGGCGGCGCCCTCACCGACGCCCTCGGCTGGCGGCGGATGCTCCTCGTCTTCGCCGCACTCGCCCTGCTCGGCGCGCTCGCCGCGGCCACGCTCCTGCCCCGGCACCGGCCGCACACCGACCGCGGCTACCGTGCCACCCTGACGGCCCTTGCCCCGCTGCTCCTGCACCAGCCGCGGCTGCGCCGCGCGGTGACCGCCGGAGCGCTCTGGTACTTCGCCTTCAACCTCGTCTGGATCGCCCTCACCCTGGACCTGGCCCAGCCGCCGCACTCCCTCGGCCCGACCGCCATCGGCCTCTACGGCCTGGCCGGGCTGCTCGGCTTCGCCGCGCTCCCGCTGACCGGCCGCCTCACCGACCGGTACGGCCCGCGCACGGTGATCAGCGGCTCCGTGGTCGCCGCCGCGGCCGGCACCGCCCTGCTGGCCACGGGCCTGGACACCCCGTGGCTCACCGCCCTCGGCCTGGCCATCTTCGACGCGGGCTGCTTCGCCGCCCAGGCCGCCAACCAGAGCCGCGTCATCGCCCTCGACCCCGCCCGCTCGGGCAGCCTCAGCAGTGTCTACCTCGTGGTGTACTTCACGGTCGGCGCCGTGGGCACGGCCGTCGCCGCGCCCCTGCTCGACGCACTCGGCTGGCAGGGCACGGCCCTCACGGCTCTGCTGGCCCTGCTCCTGGCCCTGCTCCTCGTCCTGAGGGCCGGGCGCCGCTGAGCACGCGTCGCGTCACCGGTACCAGCCGAACCGCTCCGCGATCACCGGCAGCCGGTCGGTCACCAGGGCATGGGCGGCGGCCCGCGGGGTCGTGCCGTCGGACTCCGCGCGGTCCAGCATCAGCTCCACCAGGGCCCGCATCGAGCGGCGGGTGTGGGCGAACGCCTCGTCGGCGTCGGGGCCGATGTCGCCGAACAGGGTCCACCACCACCAGGCGTTGGTGCCCGAGTTCACCACCACGTCCGGCAGCACCGTCACCCCGCGCGCGGTGAGCCGCTCCTCCGCCTCGGGCAGCACGGGCATGTTGGCCGCCTCCACGATCCAGCGGGCGGTGACCAGGTGCTCGTTGTCGGTGTCGATCGCGTACGACACCGCCGCCGGCACCAGCACCTCCACGTCGGCGGACAGCCAGGCGTCCCCCGGCAGTTCCACGTCACCGGGGCGCAGGACCGCGCGGTCGACGGTGCCGTACGCGTCCCGCGCGCGCAGCAGCGCCTCGACGTCCAGCCCCGCAGGGTTGGCGACCGTGCCCTTGATGTCGGCGACCGCCACCACCGTGAGCCCCGCGCGGGCCAGGAACCGCGCCGTGGCCCCGCCCATGGTGCCGAGGCCCTGCACGGCGACCCGAGTCCCCGCGTACGGCACCCCGGCCCGGTCCAGGGCCGTCAGCGCCGACTCGGCGACCCCGCAGCCACCGGCCAGCTCGTCGAGGCCGATCCCGTCCACCTCGACGGCGAAGGCGTCCGCCAGCCGCCGCCGGGCCGCCGCCTCGTCGTCCAGCAGCGGATACACCGCCTGGACCGAGGAGACCAGCCCTGCCTCGGCCGCCGCCCGGTCCACCAGGTCCTGGGAGAGCCCCAGATCCTCGCCGGTGGTCCAGAAGCTCTCCACGTGGGGCCGCATGGCGCGCAGATAGCGGACCAGCAGGGCGTACGCCCCGGGATCCTGCGGATCGCAGTCGATGCCGCCCTTGGCGCCGCCCAGCGGGATGTAGCGGCCCTCGGGGTTGTAGTGCAGGGCCTCCTTCATCGTCATGCCGCGCGCGAGCCCGGTGACCTCCTCCAGGGTGCAGCCCGGCCGCATCCGCAGACCGCCGCTGGCCACGCCCCGCACCAGCCGGTCGACGACCAGGAAACCCTGGCGGCCGGTGACGTGGTCGGTCCAGACGAGGGACATCAGGGGAGCGGTCACGGGGGCTCCTCGGGAGTGGTGTGAAGAAACGGTACTACTGAACAGTGGGTCAGTATTGGGAGGCGGATGGTGCGGTGTCAACGCCGACTGTCGGAAGGGCCGACCATAATGGGGACCTCAGCTACACCACTGGAGGTACCGTGACCGGTTTGCGATCCCTGAGCTCCGGGCTCCGCGCGCTGCGGCCCGCTGCCTTCGGCGCGGACCCCGGCGGCGAGCGCCTGGCCCGCATCCAGGCCTCCCCGCACTTCAAGGACGGTGTCTTCCAGAATCCCGGCGGTACCGCCAGGATGCGGCCCTCGGGGTCGATGCTGGAGTTCGCGAAGACCTACTTCGAGAAGGAGCAGCGCGCCCGCAGGGCTCCCCGGGGCACGGTTCCGGTGCACCCCACCACCGTCGCCGACCTAGGCCGGCCCGCCGCCACCGGCCTGCGGGTGACGTGGATGGGCCACTCCAGCGTCCTCGTGGAGATCGACGGTCACCGCGTCCTGTTCGACCCCGTCTGGGGCGAGCGCTGCTCCCCGTTCCCGTTCGCCGGACCCAGGCGGCTGCACCCGGTGCCGCTGCCGCTCGCCGCGCTCGGCCCGGTCGACGTGGTGGTCATCTCGCACGACCACTACGACCATCTCGACCTGCCCACGATCAAGGCGCTGGCCGGCACGGACACCCTGTTCGCCGTGCCGCTCGGCGTCGGTGCCCATCTCGAACAGTGGGGCGTCTCCGCCGACCGGCTGCGCGAGCTGGACTGGCACGAGGAGACCAAGGTCGGCGGACTCACCCTGACGGCCACCCCCGCCCGCCACTTCTGCGGTCGCGGACTGCGCAACACCCAGCACACCCTGTGGGCGTCCTGGGCCGTGGCCGGCGAGGAGCACCGCATCTACCACAGCGGTGACACCGGCTACTTCGACGGCTTCAAGGACATCGGCGCCGACCACGGGCCCTTCGACGTGACGATGATCCAGATCGGCGCGTACAGCGAGTTCTGGCCCGACATACACATGACGCCGCAGGAGGGCATGCGCGCCCACCTCGACCTCCAGGGCGGGCAGCCGCACGGCGTGCTGCTGCCCATCCACTGGGGCACCTTCAACCTCGCCCCGCACGCCTGGGCCGAGCCGGGGGAGTGGACCAAGGACGCCGGTGACGAGGCGGGCCAGGCGGTCGCGCTGCCGCGTCCCGGCGAGCCCTTCGAGCCGTCCGGCAAGCTGCCCGCGGACCCGTGGTGGCGCGGAGTCTCCGACCCGATCAAGACCCCTTGGCGTCGCCCCGAGCCTCAGTCCGCCCCGGTTCCGGCTCCGGTACCCGCGGACGACGAACGTGACCTTGTGGGCGAGTGATGTCCGAGGACGGGACTCTCCAGGAGCTTGTGGAAAGTCTGGCCGTCTTGTCGTCTTACAGGCGAGACGAGACGTTGCGGTCCTTGGACGACGCGTCGTGTCCTGAGAGGGCTGAGAAGTCTTCTGGCTACCGATAAACGGGGTTGTCCGGTCGAACCGGGTTCCTGATCGGGTGATCACGGTGGCATGAAGGCAGGGCTTCTTGAGTAGTTCGGGGCCATCAGGGACGTGTGACTGTCTCGCGTGCCGGTTCGGGAACGCGGCGGACTCGCCGGACCGCATCCCGTGCTCGCACGGAATTGGGCAGCTGGGTCGTAGTCCGGTGCAAAATAAGGCGCTGCATTCGGGCCTCAACGCAACACATCAGGAAGCACACATCGATGATGTCGAGCACCCGTCCTGGAGACGGCATTGCGGTTGGCCTGATCACACAGGACTTGATGTTCCTACGGCGCTTCCTGCAGAGTGCGGTGGCTGCAGGGACGCAGATAGTCGTGCCGATGTTCTGCATGCACAACTACATCTGCCTGATTGTGCACGAATCCCACCGGGCGCTGCAGCAGATCGCCCCCGACGTTGCCGGACAGCTTGCGTATGACTGTGCCCCGGCCATCGAGCGTGCCCGTCACTCCGTGAAGCTCTTCGACGACAAGAAGAAAGACGTCGATGGTGTCCGTGCTGACTTCAACCAAGTGATCTGTGCTCACCGCGCTGAGTTCCTCAACAACACCTGGCTACCGCTGGCCCGGCCGCTGGAGCGAGACCTTGTCCTGTGGCGCTACCAGGACCGCGTTATTTGGCTCTGGCGATGATCACGTGATGGGTCAGGGTGTCAGGAGTATTCGGAGTCTGAGGAGGTCGAAGTTGGCTCTCCCGTAGCACTGGCGTTTGAGGGCCTTGGCTCGTGTGACTGCTCCCTCCACGGCGCCGGAGTTGTGTTCCAGGCTCAGGCCGTTGGTGACTGCGGCCAGGTCGCGGCGTAGTCCGGTGGCGAAGGTGTGGAGTGCGGGCAGGTCGTCAGCCTCGACGCGCTCGATCCAGTCGGTGATTTCGGTGCCGCGTCTGCCGGTCATGATGGCGGCGAAGGAGCGCGCGTGGCCGTCCAGGCGGTGCAGATGCTCGCACCGTGTGAGGAGGTCTTTGATCTCCAGGGTCTCGTCGTGATCCAGGCGGTCGGGGTGGCTGAGGATCCAGCGGCTGATCTTCCGGGGCTTGGGAATCATCGGGCCTGACGGGGCCGCCCGCCTTCGGACCGGATCGGGACGGCTGCGACTGGTTCCGGGTATTCGGAATGCGCGCAGGTAACGGCGCACGATCTGCACGCTGCCGGTGAACCCCAGCGGCCTGATCCGCTCGGTGATCACCGCGGCATCGGTGACGCCGGCGTTCCACAACGCGTGGACCTGCTCGCGGTAGCTGTCGAGCTTCGTCACGCGGTTCTCGCACTTCACCAGCAGTTCCGCCAGCGTGGTGGCGTCGGCGAACCGGCGGACGGTCTGCTGGTCCAGGTTCAGCTCACGGCCTACTGCCGCCCGTGACATGCCAGCCGCCAAGCGGCTCTGCACCGCCTCGAAGCGCTCGCGGGTGCGGATAGCCAGTCGCCGCTCCGGGCGCGGTGGCAGCGCGGGCTCCGGCGCGAGGACCGCCGCCGGCACGGGTTCCGGGGTCGGCTCCGGTTCCGGTGTGGCCCGCTCGGCCTGGACGCGGAGGCAGTGGTAGTGGGAGTTCACGGTCTTCCCGACCGCTTCGCACAGGTTCTGCCATAAATGAAAGCGGTCTGCCACCTGGATGGCGTCCGGCGCACCGGTGCGGGCACCCTCGGCATACGCACCTCCGCGATCACGGCATACGACCTCGACGCCCGGGTGCTCGACCAGCCAGGCAGCCAGCGTGGCGGCCTCTCGATCCGGCAGGACGTCGATCGGCCGGTGCGTGGCCATATCGATCAGGATGGTGTTGTAGGTGTGACGGCGGCGAATCGCGAAGTCGTCGACCCCTAGTACCTTCACCGCCGGGACCTCGGGTGCTGGCAGCGCGCGGATCATCTTGATGAGCAGGTCGCGGCCGCACGGCATGCCCAGCGTCGTGGCCAGTCGTGCGCCGGCCCGGCCGGCCAGCGCGAGCGCAATGGCTACCAGGGCCTCGGTCAGCACCGGGGTCCGCCGCGCGAACGGCGTTGTCAGGTGCGGGACTTGCTCGCTGAACGTTGACAGCGCGCACGCAGGATTGTCGCACTTGAAGCGGCGCACCGTCACCACTACCCTCGTCCTGCGCCCCGCCGACGGCGCATCCGCCAGCATCCGCTGGTAGCGCGCGTGAACCCGGGACGACTGCGCCCCGCACCCCGAACATCCCGCGACCTGCGCGGACGACCGCACAAAGAGCGTCACCGACAACCCATCGGACTCGACCCGGTCGACACTGACAGCTCTCAGATGGGGCAACAACAGGTCAATACTCGAAGATAGGCACGCAGGTCATCCTCTCGGGCTCCACGGAGCCGATCGCGCCAGGGCGCGCTGAACAGCCAACTTCACGTGATCATCACCAGAGCCCGGAAATCCGTGAACACTGACATCAACTCCGTACCTGTCGCGTTTTCCGGGACAGATACCGCAACCCCTGCTTCATGTAGACGCGGGGGTTCGTATCCAGGTGCCGCGCCCACTCCGGCGGCTGCTGTTCGCCGCGCGCGGCGGCGTAGACCGCCAGCGCGTACCCGTAGATCTCCTCGCTCAGGTAACCCAGCTGGGACCGCGACCACCCGCTGCTGTCCCGCGTGAAGTCGAACGACGCGTTGGCACTGAAGATCCCCAGCCCGAAGTGGACCGTCAGCAGGTCCGTCAGCTGCTCGTGATCGGGCCGCTGGGCGGTGGTGATCCGCCCCTCGTCCAGCAGCAGCACGTGCCCCAGCTCGTGCGCGATGGTCGCCACCAGCGCCATCGGCTGCCGGGTCAGGTGCTGACTGATCGCCACCACCGGACGTCCGCCCTCGCGCCGGTAGTGCCCGACGGCTCCGCCGCTGCGGTACTGCAGGCCCATCTTCAACCAGGTCTGCCGCTCGGTGTCGTCGTACGGCTCCACCTCTACCAGCAGCCGTCCGTAGTCCACCCGCATCCGCTTGCACACCCGCTGCACGGTACGCCGGATGTCCTCGTCCGACCCGGCGTAGGCCCCGGGGAAGAACTCGGCCGTCGGCTCCACCATCCGCTCCGCCCGCACCTCCGGCTCGAACTGGTCAGCCAGCCAGGCCATGTTGTCCTCGACCCACGCCTCCTCGGCCGTTCCCACCGGACACCGCACCGATCCCAGCCACCTCATGGCCTCCCCCTCACCCTGATGTTCCGACCCCCATAATCCTCTTCACACCCACCCCTGACTTCCCCCATGGGCGCGAGACCGACGGCGAGCCGGTCGGGTCCCAGCCCCGCGCCCACACGGCTGCCGCCTCGGCCCGCGGCGACCACCTGCCCCCGCTCCGACCAGGCCGCGGTCACCGACGGCTGAGCCTGGAAGGCCCTCAAACGCCAGTGCTACGGGAGAGCCAACTTCGACCTCCTCAGACTCCGAATACTCCTGACACCCTGACCCATCACGTGATCATCGCCAGAGCCCGTTATTTCCACCTCGCACACGGCGAGCTTCTTCCTCGCCATACCACCACAGCAGCTCCGTAACCCCGTAGCCCTCGGCCGTGAACTCCACGCTGTCGCAGTGGCGCAGGGTCGCTACGTTGCATCAGCAGTGGGCGGGCTTCCGTGGAGTGGCGACTCCTTCATGGACGCCCTGGACACTGCCCACATGGCGGACAGTGAGGTGCGTGCGGAGAAGTTCTACCGACGCTCCTTTGACACCGTGCTGCCTGAGGACGTCAAAGCGGCCCTGATGGGCTTCACGTGCGCACTGAATGTAGTGGACGTCCTGCTGGCCGGCGACGTCGGCGAAGCGTCGGCCGCCACCGTGTTGAAACTGCGATACATCACGCTGCACCACGTGCTGTCCAGCCTCCGCAAACTCGCCGAGCAGTACGCATCCCACCTACAGCCCCCAACACGGTCGTTGCTGAATGACATCCTCACGGACCCGACGAGCCTCCTGCTTATGCAGGCACACGCGGGATTCCGCAACACTCTCGTGCACTACCGTCCGGAGCAGCGACTGGAGAACCAACTGTCTGTCCAACTCCCGCTGTACGGTCTGGCGGATGCATATTTCCCGGGACGGAACTTCACAACCCTGAGAACGATGGTGGCCCGGCACACTGCATATGTTGCGCAGAGGATGGAAGCCTGGTCACGCGGGTGAACGAGCCGGAAATCTCCATGACTCGCCAGGCACGTGGTTGCGACGATCAGTCGGGAGGCCCTGCGTCGCATCCTGTACGAGGCGAAGTCTCGTGGCAGACCAGGACCAGCTGGAAGGCATCCACCGAACCGGACTTCATCGCCAAGACGCACCGAGTCCCGGGTCTATGCGACACCCGTCCGACCGACCGGCACGAGTTCGGTCGCTCGACCTGACGTCCCGAAAGGGTGAAGTATGGCGTCCGGACGGTGGGCCCCGTCGGCTGCGGGCCACTTGCAACCGCTACGGCCGCGTGATGCACATGCTCGCAGCTCTCGACCTGGCCATCGGGAAGATCTACTACCGGATCTGCAAACGCAAGCGGTGGCGTGAGTTCAGCGGTCTGCTCAAAGCCCTGCGCCCATGCTGGCCCAGAGAGAAGTTGTACCTGGTGCCGGACGACTTCTCTCCACACAAGCACACGGACGTCCGCACTTGGGCCGCCGACAACGACATTGAGTTGGTCTTCCTGCTGGCCTATGGACCCTGGCTGAACTGGATCGAACTGAAGTTCGTCACCTTGCGCTACCTCGCGCCGACGATTCGATGGATTGCATCACGGGATGGCGGACGTGCCACGGGCTCTTCGGGTCTCGTTCGTTTGGCCTATTGCATAGTGCGGTCCGGGTTCGTGTTGGGTGACGCTGGCTGAGACGGCAGATGCCGGAAGCGTCGTGGTACCCCTGACTCGGATTCCGCTGGAGGGTGGGGGCAGCGTTCTGGTCGAGACCCCGGCTGCGTACGACGGGCCGGTGAAGGGGCCGGATCGGTGAGGCCGCGCTGAGCTACCGACGACCCTGCAGGAGGCGCTGGAACCGCTCTCGGAGGTGGTGCGCGCCGCCCTTGCGCAGCCGCGCAAGGACCGCCCCGATGACGTCGTGATCGAGTTCGGTGCACCTGTCGGTGGCGGCCGGAGTCGTGATCGCGAGAGGGCAGGCTGTCACCTCAGCGTGACCGTGTGATGGAAGGGTCCAGGTTGATCCGATGCAGATCGATCCCATGAACGACTCCGGCCCAGTCGCTTCGGCCCTGCCCGCTGCTGTTGCGCAGGTCCTGTGCGGTGACGGGAGTGTGGCGGGGGCCGGATTCCTGATAGCCGAGGGCCTGCTGGTCACCTGTGCGCATGTGATCCGGGCGGCGGGCGGCGGGCCGGGCGAGACGGTCCGGGTGGCCTTCCCGCACGTGCCGGAAGCGCGGGTGATCGAGGGTCGGGTTTTGGAGGAGCCCTGGCGTGCGCCGGAGGCCGAAGACGTGGCCGTCGTCCGGCTCACCCCAACACGGCCTGGCATGGGGTTCCTGATTCTGGGCTCGGCGGAGGGCTGCCGTAACCACCAGGTCAGGTCGTTCGGTTTCCCGGCCCAGGCTCCGCCGGATGGGCATTTCGGTTTCGGCGTGGCCGGCGACCTGCTTCCGGCCTCGGCCGCGCGGGGCTTGCTGCTGCAGCTCACCGACGCCAATGACCTGACCACCGGCTTCAGCGGCGGCCCTGTCCTGGACGAGGTGACCGGACTGGTCATCGGCATGCTCACCGAGATCACCGCGCCCGATGTGTTCGAGCGGGGGCAGGGCATCGCCTACGTCGTTCCGACCGAAGTGCTGCGGGAGGTCGTGCCTGAGCTGGAGGTGCGAGAGGTGAGCCCGTACCGCGGACTGGAGCCGTTCGGGGCGGAGCACGCCCGCTGGTTCCAGGGGCGGAAGGAGGCGGTACGACAGATCCTGGCCAGCCTCGTCGGGCAGCGCCGGCTCACGTTGCTGCTCGGGCCCTCTGGTTCGGGGAAGTCATCGCTGATCCAGGCTGGGGTGCTGAGTGCGCTGGCGCAGGGACGGGTGCCGGGAAGTGATCAGTGGCTGCCGGTGATGGTCCGTGCCAGCCAGGACCTGCTGGCCGAGATCGACAAGACCGGACTATCCGGGGCCGCCAGTGACGGGATTGCGGCGGCGGTCACGCGGAGACTTGCGGCTGACCCCGGTTGCCAACGGGTCCTGCTGGTCGTCGACCAGTTCGAAGAGCTCCTCACCCAGCCCCCCAACGACCGGCAGCACAGACGCAGGGCCGCTGTGGACGAGATCATCTCCGTGGCCTGTTCTGACACGAGAATCAGCGTGATCCTGGTTATGCGGGACGACTTCTATCCTCAACTGGCCGCCACAGCACCCAAGTTGCTGGACGCTGCGATGCCGGGACTGCTCAATGTGCACGGCAGCCTGAGCCAGGAGGACCTGCGCGACATCATCACTTTGCCCGCTCAGGATGTGGGACTGCGATTTCAGCCCGGACTGTCTGAGCAGATCGTCACTGACGTATTGGCGATCACTCCCGAGGCGACCGTAACGCAGCAGGCACCGGTCACCGTGCTGCCCTTGTTGGAGCTGACGCTCAGCCAGCTGTGGATTCGACGGCAGGACGGATACCTCACCCATGGGGCCTACCGACGCATCGGAGGGGTTAGCGGAAGCCTGACCACATGGTGCGACAATGCCCTCAGCGACCTGACTGCGGTTCAGCGGCCTATCGCTCGGAGGATCCTGACCTCCCTGGTGCGCCCCGCTGATCCGGGCCGGAATGTTCCTGCAGTGCGTGCCCAGGTCTCCCTTGACGAGCTACGTGACATCGCCGCCGATGTTGGCGACGGACCGGGCAGCGGGGATGCCGTTGACGCTGTCATGGCTTCCCTCACGCGCCATCGCATCATCACCACTCATAGGCTCCGTGTGCCTCGACTCCCCGAAGGTTCTCCAGGAGAGCCGGTGGCCGAACTCGTTCATGACGCCCTCATCCGCGAATGGGGCACCTTGCGCGAGTGGGTCCGCCAGGATCACCGTTTCCAGGACTGGCTCGACAAGACTCGTGAACGGCAGTCCCGCTGGGCTGTGACGGCCGACCCTGGGGACTTGTTGGGTGGGACCGCACTGGCCGAAGGCATCGACTGGTCACGGCAACGCCGGTTGCCGAGCGACATTGCGGCCTTTCTCGCAGCGAGCAAACAGCGTCAACAGGCTGTCATCCGGCGTAGCCGACGCCTCAACGCCGTGCTTGCGTCCCTGCTCGCACTCGCGCTCATTGCAGCAGGAGGTGCCCTGTGGCAGTGGCGGACGGCAGCCGCCGAACGTCAGGAAGCATTGTCGAGACAGCTTGCTGCCCAGTCCGAAACGCTCATGGGCGCGAATCCCGAGCTGGCCTCATTGCTGGCTGTGCAGGCGTATCACACCAGCCACACGTCCGAGTCCATTGCAAGCCTGCGAGAGGCGGCAGCCCTCCCGTCGTATCGGCGCTTGACCGGCCACACTGATGCGGTGACGTCGGTGGCCTTCAGTCCTGACGGCCGCACCCTCGCCTCAGGCAGCTACGACAAGACCGTAAGGCTGTGGGATGCCTCCACCGGCAAGACCCGCACCACCCTTACCGGACACAAGAAGGCGGTGACGTCGGTGGCCTTCAGCCCCGACGGCCGCACCCTCGCCACCGCCGGTGACGACTCCACAGTGCGCCTGTGGGATGTCTCCACTGGCCAAATCCGCACCACCCTCACCGGAAGCAACGCCCCCGTGACGGCGGTGGCTTTCAGTCCTGACGGCCGCACCCTCGCCACAGGCAGTGATAACACGGTGAGACTGTGGGACTTCGACACCGGCAAGACCCGCACCACCCTCACCGGACACAACGCTCCCGTGACGTCGGTGGCCTTCAGCCCTGACGGACGCACCCTCGTCACAGGAAGCCTCGACCACACGGCGCGGCTATGGGATGTCGCCACTGGCAAGACCCGCACCACCCTCACCGGACATACGGAGTCGGTACTGTCGGTGGCCTTTGGCCCTGACGGTCACACGCTCGCCACCGCCAGCGCCGACCACACGGTGCGACTGTGGGACGTCGCCACTGGAAAGGCCGGCATCACCCTCACCGGACATGACGAAGCGGTGACGTCCGTGGCCTTCAGCCCCGACGGACACTCCCTCGCCACCGCCAGCCTCGAAAACCTCGCGGTGTTGTGGGACGTAGCCACCGGTGCATCCCGCGCCGTCCTGAGAGGGCACAGCGGTTGGGTGGAGTCGGTGGCCTTCAGCCCTGACGGTCGCACCCTTGCCACCGCCAGCGCCGACCACACGGTGCGGCGATGGGATATCACCTCCGGTAATACCACCACATTGGCAGGACACGCCGACTCGGTGACGGCGGTGGCCTTTGGCCCTGACGGTCACACGCTCGCCACCGCCAGCGCCGACCACACGGTGCGGCTGTGGGACGTCGCCGCCGATAAGACCACCACTACCCTCACCGGACACAACGCCATGGTGGAGTCTGTGGCCTTCAGTCCCGACGGACGCACCCTCGCCACCACCAGTCTCGACTACACGGTCCGGCTGTGGGATGTCGCCACCGGCAAGACCCGCACCACCCTCGCCAGACCGGACAACCTGCCGACGTCGGCGGCCTTCAGCCCCGATGGCCACACTCTCGCTATTGGCGGCACCGACAAAACCGTGCACCTGTGGGATGTCGCCACCGGCAAGACCCGCACTACCCTCGCAGGTCACACCGACTCGGTGACGTCGGTGGCCTTCAGTCCCGACGGACGCACTCTCGCCGCAGGCAGCGACGACAATACGGTGCGACTGTGGGATGTCACCACCGGCAAGACCCGCACTACTCTCATCGGTCACACCGACTCGGTGACGTCGGTCGCGTTCAGTCCCGACGGACGTACCCTTGCCACAGGCAGCGCGGATTTCACCGCAAGGCTGTGGGGCGTCGCCACTGGCAAGACCCGCACCACCCTCACCGGACACTCCAATGATGTGACGTCGGTGGCCTTCAGCCCCGACGGACGCACCCTCGCCACAGGCAGCAGCGACCACACGGCGCGGCTGTGGGACGTCGCGAGCGGCAAAACCATCGCCAACCTCAACGGACAGAACCTCTTGGTGACTGCGGTGGTCTTCAGCCCCGACGGCCATACCCTCGTTACAGGCAGCAGCGACCACACGGCGCGGCTGTGGAATGTCGTCATGCCCCGACCCGATGCGGCCGTACGAAAGATATGCCGTACTGTCAACCGCGACCTCACCCCACAGGAACGCACGGCGTACCTACCCGGCCAATCGGTAGGCCCCGTGTGCAACACAACCTGATACGACAGGTGAACCACTACGGTACCGACGACGGCGAGGCGGTGAAGGCGGTAGGCGCACGCCAGAGACGGGGACACCGACGCGGCACTGCGGTACCACGCGCTGACGGTCAAGACGGTGTCCTGCTGCACGGCGTGCTGGCCACCGGCCTCACCGCTCAGGCCAAGTGGCACGTCGTCTGTTCGGTCGTCGGCCCGGTGACTCACCCGTCATGGTGCGCGGTGCAGGTGGTTTGATGCATTGCGTTTCGGAACAGCAGCACGGGCTGACACCGATTACCTATGAGGCCGTTGCCTTCGGCAGGATGAGCGCCATGACCGAGATCCGTACACCCCGCCTCCTCCTCCGTCGCTGGCATGACGATGACCTCGCGCCCATGGCGGACATCAACGCGGACTCGCGGGTCATGCGCTGGATTGACGACGGCTCGGTGCGCGACCTGGACCACACGCTTGAGGCCGTCGAGCAGTGGGAGGAGGAGTGGGACGAGGAAGGCTTTGGGCTTTTTGCCGTAGAGCTGCTGGCTTCGGGTGAGCTGGCCGGCTTCACGGGTCTGTCCGTGCCCGAGTACCTGCCGGAGGTACTGCCCGCCGTGGCGATCAGCTGGCGACTCGGCTCACAGTTCTGGGGCCAGGGATACGCATCCGAAGCCGCCCATGCCACGCTGGAGTTCGCGCTCCAGGACCGCGGCCTCGACCGAGTCATCAGCATCAACCGGGTGGGGGACGACGCGTCCGAGAACGTCATCCGCAAGCTCGGCATGGTGCTGGAACGAGAGGCGGCGCACCCGGTGCACGGCTATCCGCTGCGCGTTCACAGCATCGATCTCACCGAGTTCCAGGCGTGAATCGGCAGAGCCGTCAAACTTCACAAGACAGCCGACTACTCGCCATACCTTCCTGATCGCATTGATTACCGCGGAGTGGATGCCCAGGCGAGAGATGCTGCAAGGAATACCGTCAGCCCTCGGGCGCGAGGAGATCCCTACGGCGCGCGGGCGACGCCGACGTGGAAGCCGCTCGGCTCCTGGGCGGGAGCCGGTGAGTCCTTGTACCACCTGGTCGCCGTGACCAGCCCCGGAGCCACCAGTTCCAGGCCTTCGAAGAACGGCTCGATCTCGGCCCGCGTCCGCATGCGCAGGGGGATCTCGCCCTTGCGGTAGGTCGTGGTCACCGACTTGGCGAGGTGCGGGTGCTCGTCGGTGGTGCCGTGGGAGAACATGAGGTAACTGCCCGGGGGCAGCGCGTCGAGAAGCGTCCGCGTGAGACCGTAGGGGTTTTCGTCGTCGGTGATGAAGCGCATCAGCGCGATCATCGACAGGGCGTCGGGCCGGGTGAAGTCCATGAACGTACGGGCGTGGTCGAGGATGGTTCCCGGCTGCCGTACGTCGGCCTCGATGTAGTCGGTGCTTCCCTCGGGGCTGCTGGTGAGCAGAGCCTTCGCGCGGTCGGGATGCCGGTGCCGATGCCGAGGAACTGGTCGATGCCGTTGCCGGCCAGCCAGGTCGCCGCACGGTGCGTGAACGCCCTGTTGCGCATGGCGTTGAGACGCGCTTCCGGTGGCAGCTTCGCCGCCACCGCCTCATCGACCGGATAGTTGTCCTTGCCGCTCAGTACCCGAAATGCATGCAGGTGCCCTTCGAAGAACGCCTCCTGGCCGCAGGAGGTGAACACCTGGTGCACCGCCTTGCCGGAGTAGGACAGCTGCATCGCGAACAAGTAGACCTTGGTCATCTTGGCCGGGGGCATGACGTGCACGTCGCCGAGGTCGACTCTGGCCTCCGCTCCCAGTGGGTGCGTCTGCGGTACGAACATCGCGGGCGGCCTTGTGACGCCGTCACCGGTGTGGCGATGGCGTGAAAATGGCGTGCATGCCCCTGCACAACCTGGGCAGGGGCATCGTCATGAGCCATGCACATATGCCAAGTCCTGCTTTCTTACCGGGACTCGAGCTCTCCCGACGCTTTTATACCGAGGCCGTACGCCCCCTGCTGGAAGAGGCCGCTCCCGGCATACCCCACTCCGCGGCCCGCATCGGCGCGGGCTCCGAAGTGCTCGGTTACGACACCGAGCGCTCCGCCGACCACGAATGGGGGCCGCGTCTCCAGCTCTTCCTGCACTCCCACGATGTGAGCCGCCACGCCGGACGCATCAGACATGTGCTCGCCGAACACCTTCCGAAGACCTTCCATGGCTGGCCCACCCACTTTGCCGCCACGGGGAACCGGGACGTCCGCGTCATGCGGGTCACCGACGGTCCGGTGCACCACCGCGTCGAGGTCACCGGTGTCTCCTCCTGGTTCCGCGCCACCCTCGGCTTCGACCCCGCCTCCGGAGTCACCCCGGCGCACTGGCTCGCCATGCCCACCCAGCTCCTCGCCGAGGTCACCGCCGGCGCCGTGTTCCACGACGGCCTCCATACGCTCACCCCGGCCCGCACCGCCCTGCGCTGGTACCCCCACGACCTCTGGCTCCACGTCCTCGCCTGCCAGTGGCAGCGCATCGCCCAGGAGGAGGCCTTCGTCGGCCGCTGCGGCGAGGTCGGCGACGAGCTGGGCTCCGCCGTCGAGGCCTCCCGCCTGGTCCGCGACCTCATGCGGCTCTCCCTGCTGATGGACCGGCGCTACCCGCCGTACGGCAAATGGCTCGGCAGCGCCTTCGCCCGCACCCTTGCGGCACCCCGGCTCACCTCCGAACTCACCGCCGTTCTCGCCGCCACCGACTGGCACCTGCGCGAGCGCCATCTGGTCCAGGCGTACGAGATCGTCGCCCACCTGCACAACGAACTGGAGCTCACCGACCGGGTCGACCCGGCCACACGCACCTACCACGCCCGGCCCTTCCGGGTGCTGCGCGCAGACCGCTTCACCCAGGCGCTCACCGCCCGCATCAAGGACCCGGACATACGGGCGTTGCGCAGGGCCGGTGCGGTGGACCAGTTCATCGACAGTGCGGAGGTCCTGAGCCGCCCGGACCTGACCCGGGCCGCGGCCGACGCGGTGACGGGCATCGTCGCCCACGACGGCCCGCACCACGCACCGACGAAGAGCGGTCGAGGCCAAAGGGGTCACCGTGGGTGACGATCCGGGGGTGGAGGAAGGGGGGCGCAAGCCCCTGCGGCCGTCCGGACCGGTCGGCCGAGGGCGTGCGGACCGGCGGTCGGCGAGCGCGACGGAGCGGCGGGAGCCCCGGTCCGCGTCTTCCGCGTGCGACCGATTCTGAGCAGGTGGGATCGGTTGATGGCTGTTCGGTAGCGGGGTGTAGAGGGGGTTATCGGTCTTTCGTGCGACGGCTCATACCAGAGCGGGACCATCTCCGGGGGACTTTGTCAACTGCCCACCGCACGTGATGCCTTGGCGACTACTGTGAGTGTCCGTCGGGCGAGGCGGGGCCGAATTCTTTTGCGGTCCCCTCGGCCGGCACTGCGATGGCGCATGCCCAACTCGCGCGACCCGCGCGAGGAACCAGGCCCGACGGACCAGTACGAGGACGCAGATGTCTCACCTCCGTGCACCGGCCGCCCGTGCCGACCGCCGTGAGGGCGGCCGGCACGGACGGCCGGTCGCCCGACCCGTTCCCGCGCTGCCCGAGACCCACATACGGCCTCAGCTCATGCGTCTGGCGGTTCTGCCCCCGGTCGCGGTGGCACTCAGCGGCTGCGCGGCCGTCCTCTTCACTGTCCGCTCCACCGGCGCCCGGCCCAGCCTCACCCTGCTGGCCGTGCTCGCCGGAGCGGTCTCGGTGACGGCCGCGGGCATCGTGATCGCCGCCGTGGCCGCGGGCCGCGCCGCCCGCTCGGTCAGCGACCGCGTCGCCGTCCTGCGCCGCAACGCCGCCCGCGGCGAGGCCGATCTGCTGGCCCTCGTCGACGCGCTGCGCCGCGGCGAGACCCCGCCCCCGCGCAAGCCGCGGGGCGGACCCCCCGAGGACGCGGACGACTTCGAGCTGCTCGCCGCCGACCTGTCCCGCGCGCACGACGGCGCCGTCACCGCCGTCGTGCAGGCGGCCCAGCTCTCCAGTCAGGCCGGCAGCGAACAGAAGCTGGAGGTCTTCGTCAACCTGGCGCGGCGCCTTCAGTCCCTCGTGCACCGGGAAATCTCGATCCTCGACGAGCTGGAGAACGAGATCGAGGACCCGGACCTCCTCAAGGGCCTCTTCCACGTCGACCACCTGGCCACCCGCATCCGCCGGCACGCCGAGAACCTCGCCGTCCTCGGCGGCGCCGTGTCCCGGCGGCAGTGGAGCAACCCCGTCTCCATGACCGAGGTGCTGCGCTCCGCCATCGCCGAGGTCGAGCAGTACTCCCGGGTCAAACTCGTCCCGCCGATCGACGGCGAACTGCGCGGGCACGCCGTCGCCGACGTCATCCACCTCCTCGCCGAACTCGTCGAGAACGCCACGGTGTTCTCCGCCCCGCACACCCAGGTGCTGCTCCGCGCCAACCTCGTCACCTCCGGCCTCGCGGTCGAGGTCGAGGACCGCGGACTCGGCATGCCGGTCGGCGAGCAGTCCAAGATGAACGCCCTGCTCGCCGACCCCGACCAGGTCAACGTCGCCAGCCTGCTGGCCGACGGCCGCATCGGCCTCTTCGTCGTCTCCCAGCTCGCTCGCCGGCACGGCATCAACGTCCGCCTCCAGACCAACATCTACGGCGGCGTCCAGGCCGTCCTCGTCGTCCCGCAGGGCCTGTTGGGTACGGCACCGGGCGCACCCGGGGCACCCGGTGCCGTACCGCAGCCGCGCTCCATGGCGAACGGGGGCGGTGCGCCGGCGACGCCGGGCGGTGGTGCGCCCGGAGTTGGGGGAGCACGGCCGTCCGGCGACACCGGGGCGCTGGAGGGCGTGCGGCCCGGCGGCGCCGGGCCGGAGACAGGGGCCGGAAACCGGGCCGCCGTGGGCGGTTCGCCGACCGGCCGAGGACCCGGGCAGCAGCCAGGCCCCGCCACGGCCGCCGCCGGTGGCCGCCGTCGGCACGCGCAGCACGGGGGCGGTCCCGCGCCGCTGCCGGTGCGCGGCGCCCAGGAGACCCGCGCGAACCCCGCCGAGGCGCTGCCCGGCATCCGGCCCGAGGACAGGTCCGCGGTCGCCGAGCACGCGGGCAGCCCGCCCGTACCGCGCGTCGGTGCCGTGCGCGGCACCATGGGCAAACCCCAACTGCCGCGCCGCCGCGCCCAGGAGCACATCGTTCCCCAGCTCCGCGGCGGCCCGGCGCCCCGCCAGGACAACGAGGTCCCGGCCGGACACGACCCCGGCCTGATGGCCGCCTTCCAGCGCGGCATCGGCCTAGCCGAAGCCCAGCAGCACCTGGAAGCCACCCAGGCGGAGCCGACCGCCGCCGATTCCATGGGCGGGGCACATGGCGCATCCCTCCATGACGGGTTCACCGGTATGGGCTTCGCCGACATGGTCCTCGGCGACGGATCCGGCGACCGGCCGACCAATACGTCCCATGCCACGCACATGGACTCCACGCACATGGACTCCACGCACATGGACGCCACGCACACGGGGGCGCCACATGCGGACGTGACCCACATGGAGGCCGGGTACCTGACTCCGCACCACACAGCTCCCGACCACACAGCCCAGGATCAGTCCGCCCGGGACCGCATGACGCCGACCCCCATCGCGCTTGACCCGCTGGTCTCAGGCCACATGGTCTCCGACCACATGACCTCCGACCACACGGCCTCGGATCACAAGACCTCGGACCACATGACCCCACCTCATCCGATGGCCACGGACCACATGTCCCCCACACACATGAGCCGGACACACCGGGACCCCGCCGACAACCAGTCCGCGTCCCGACCGCAGTCGTACTCCCAGGCCCTGCGCCCGGTGCACACCTCCGACTTCACCACCCGGCCCGACGGGAGCGCACCAGCCGGATGACCAGCACCGTCTCCACCCCCACCCCCACCGCTCCCGCAGACCTTCGTACCCCAAGGAGTCGATCCACCATGGCGAGCGATGCGCCGACCGCCCAGGTATCCGACCTCGACTGGCTGATGAGCGGCCTAGTGCAGCGCGTACCGCACACCTCCAGCGCGGTGCTCCTGTCCTGCGACGGGCTGGTGAAGTCCGTCCACGGCCTGGACCCCGACAGCGCCGACCACATGGCGGCGCTCGCCTCCGGCCTGTACTCGCTCGGCCGCAGCGCGGGCGTCCGGTTCGGCGACGGCGGGGACGTCCGCCAGGTCGTCGTCGAACTCGACTCGACGCTGCTGTTCGTCACGACCGCGGGCTCCGGCACCTGCCTCGCCGTGCTGGCGGGCCGGGAGGCCGACGCCGCCGTCCTCGGCTACGAGATGGCGATGCTGGTCAAGAGCGTCCGCCCGTACCTCGTCACCGCACCCCGGCAGCACGCCGTCGAATCCACGGCGATGAGGCCTTGAGGGTGGCGGCAGCCGGCGACGGGCCATGGCTCGACGACGCGGCCGGACGCCTCGTGCGCCCGTTCACGGTCAGCAACGGCCGCACCGAGCCCAGCATCGCCCTCGACCTCATGTCGCAGGTGATGGCGACCGGGTCCACGCCCCTCGGCTACCTCGGCCTCGAGCACGCGCAGGCACTCGACCTGTGTCGCGCCCCTGTCTCGGTCGCCGAGGTCGCCGCGCACCTCAAACTGCCCGCCGTGGTCACCAAGGTGCTGCTCTCCGACCTCGTCGACTGCGGGGCGCTGACCGCCAAGCCCCCCGTGTTCCACCACAACCCCACTGACCGGTCCCTCCTGGAGGCAGTGCTCGATGGCCTACGACGACAGCTCTGATCCCTTTCCCACCGCGCTGAAAATCCTGGTGGCCGGTGGGTTCGGGGTCGGCAAGACCACTTTCGTGGGCGCGGTCAGCGAGATCGCCCCGCTGTCCACGGAGGAACTCCTCACCACGGTCAGCGCCGCGACCGACAGCCTCGAAGGGATCGAGAACAAGGTCGAGACGACCGTGGCCATGGACTTCGGCCGCATCACCCTGGACCCGGAACACGTCCTCTACCTGTTCGGCACGCCCGGACAGGAGCGGTTCTGGTTCATGTGGGACGAGCTGTCCGAGGGCGCGCTCGGCGCGGTCATCCTCGCCGACACCCGCCGCCTGGAGGACTGCTTCGCGGCCGTCGACTTCTTCGAGGAGCGCGGCCTCGGCTTCATCGTCGCCATCAACGAGTTCGACGGTTCCTACCGCTACGACCCCGACGAGGTGCGCGCCGCCATCGACCTCGACCCGGAGGTCCCGGTGGTCCGCTGCGACGCCCGGATCTCCAGTTCCGGCGTCCAGACCCTGCTCACCCTCGTCCGCCATCTCATCGCCCACGCTCCGGTCTCCGCGCCGAGCCACGGCGCCCACATGTGAACCCCCAACACCCCTCACGGAGCCCGTATATGACCCACGTCCACTGCGACGGAGCCCGCGCATGAGGTACGACCCGTCGCGCCCGGCCGGCCGGCTGCTGCTCACGCCCGAGGACAAGGAGGCACCCGAGCGCACCCGGCGCCTCGGCCAACTGCGCCTGGGCGCACACCCGGACCCCGCCCTCGACGCCTACGCGGACCGGCTCGCCGAGGTCACCGGGGCACCGTACGCCATGGTCAACTTCATCGACGTGAACCGCCAGTTCTTCGCGGGCCTGCACCTGCCGGACGTGGCACCGCCCGTGGTGCGGCCCGACGGCAGCACCCCGGTACTGGGCCGTGAGCTGCCTCGCGACCATGGTTTCTGCCCCCATGTGGTGGTCCGTCGCAAGGCGCTGGTCCTGGAGGACGTCTGCGACTACCCGCGGTTCGCGGGCAACCCGGTCGTCGACGACTTCGGCATCCGTTCCTACCTGGGCGCCCCGCTGACCGACAGCACGGGGACGGTGCTCGGCACGGTGTGCGTGGTCGACGTGGAGCCGCGGCCCTGGGGCCGGCCCGGTCTGGAGACGATCAAGTCGTCGGCGGCGGAGCTGGTGGCCCGCATCGAGCGGCGCGAGGCCGACGGTCTGCCGCTGCTGTGACGGCGGGAACACTCCCTTCGCTAGCCGACCGGTCTAGTACCTCCGTACCCTGGTGGCATGGGACGTACCAGTGACGCCAGGCGGAAGATCCTCGACGCCGCTCGCTCGCTGATCGAAGGGCGCGGCTACGCCGCACTCGGCGTGGCCGAGATCTGCAAGGCGGCCGGCGTGCCGAAGGGCAGTTTCTACTACTTCTTCGAGTCCAAGGAGGCCCTCGCGCTCGCGGTCGTAGACGAGCACTGGGCCGCCCAGAAGCGTGACTGGACCCGGGCCCTGACCGGTGACGCGGAGCCGCTGAGCCGGCTGCGGCGGTTGTTCGAGGAGACCGAGGCCGGCCAGCTCGCCGGCCAGCGGGGCTGCGGGACCGTGGCGGGCTGTCTGTTCGGGAACCTCGCCCTGGAGCTGAGCAACCAGACCGAGGCGGTCCGCGGACGGCTCCAGGAGATCTTCGACGCCCAGGTCGACATGGTGGAGTCGGTCGTCGCCGAGGCCCGTGAGCGCGGCGACGTGGGCGTGACCGACACCAGGGAGGCGGCACGGGCGGTGGTGGCCCAGCTGGAGGGCCAGGTGATGTTCGCCAAGCTGTACAACAGCACCGGGCGACTGAGCCCGCTCTGGCAGAACTGCCGGGCCCTGCTCGGTGTGACGGCGGCGTAGGGCCTACGGCCTAGGGGTGAGTGGCCTCGGCCGGGGCAGGTTGCCGCTGTCGTACCGGCACTGTGTGGTCCCCGCCCATGTGGTGCGGGAAGCCGATTCGCAGCACGGCGGCCGCGACGGCGGCCGCGAGAACCACCAGGGCGGCCAGCAGCAGGGCCTGGTGGTAGCCGTGGCGCAGCAGCGGGGCGACGACCAGGGGGCCGAGGATCTGGCCGACGGAGTATCCGGCGGTCAGCAGGGCGACGGAGCGCGGGAAGCGTAGTTGTGCCCCCGTGGCCAGGGCGAGGGTGCTCACACCCAGGAACGTGGCGCCGAACAGCACGGCCGAGCCGAGGGCGGCGGCCGTATTTCCGGTCAGCGCGGGCAGTGCGATGCCGGCCGCCTGGATAGTGAGCGCGGTGAGCAGCAGGCCCGGGCGGGACCAGCGGCGCCCGAGCCGGGCCCACAGCGCCGAGGACGGTACGGCGGCGAGCCCCACGAGCACCCACGCGCCGCTGCCGACCCAGCCGGGGGAGCCCTGGCCGATCGCCGCGACCAGGAAGGTACCGGCGACGATGTAGCCGACACCCTCCAGGAAGTAGCTGAGGAACAGCGCGCCGAACCAGCGACGGATGCGGGCCCCGGACCGGTTCCCGGCCGCCGTCGCGGCCGGCGCGTCCTCGGGCCGTAGCCGCCACGCGGCCACGGCCAGCACTCCGGTGAGCGCGGCCGCCGCCCACCAGGCCGTCCGCCAGTCGGAGACCGACCGCAGGGCCAGGACCAGCAGGCCGGACAGGGCGATGCCGGCGCCCACCCCGCCGAAGGCCCAGCCGGGCAGGTGCGCCGGGTGCTCCCGCAGATGGTGCAGCAGCGAGGCGACCGCGATCACGAACACCAGGGCGCTCGCCGCTCCGGCCGGCAGCCGCAGCGCGGCCCACACCGCCGTGCTGTGGGTGAGGGGCATCGCGGCGAGCGTGGCGGTGAGCAGGATCAGGGAGCCGCGCAGCACGGCACGGGACCGGACCAGCGCGGGGGCCAGGGTGCCGGCGAGCGCGCCGACGAGGTAGCCGGCGTAGTTGGCGGTGGCCAGGTTCGCCCCGGCACCGGCGGACAGGCCCGCCTGGGCGTGCATCAGGGGCAGGATCGGGGTGTAGACGAAGCGGCCGACGCCCATGCCCGCGGCGAGTGCGGCGGCGGCCCTGGCGACATGGGCCCAGGGAGAGGTGGTCATCGGCTCCCGTCGACCCGGCCCGGGTCGTTGGGGTGGGACTCCAGCGGGGTGACGGTGAGCGTCATCCACGGACGCAGCGGCAGGGTGCCGAGCACCTTCTCGTGGAGTTCCTCCTCGTCGGCGGCCCGCCAGACACCGATGCTGCGCAACTCGCCCACCGGGCGCCACAGCCGGGCCAGATGACCGGTCGCGGCCAGTTCCCGCGCACGGACGGCCTCCGCGGCCCGCCGCCGGTCGACCTCGTCCTGGCCCGTGCCCTCGGGGATGTCGGTGGTGATCTCGACCAGGAACTCTCGCACGATGTGCTCCCTCGGTTGCCGGTGACTCCATCCTGCGCCGCCGCCGGCACCGGTGCCACGACCGGCGGGCTCGCTGCTGGGAGGCACAGCCTCCCAGCGCGCGTAGCATGACGCGCGTGGAACTGCGCCAGCTGCGGTACTTCGTCGCGGTCGCCGAGGAGCTCAACTTCGGCCGGGCCGCCGAGCGGCTGCTCATCGCGGGCCCCTCGCTCTCCCAGCAGATCAAGGCGCTCGAACGGGACCTGGGCGTCCGGCTGTTCGACCGGGACCGCCGCTCGGTCTCCCTCACCCCGGCCGGCGCCGCGCTGCTCCCGCACACCCGGGACCTGCTGGAGCGGGCCGACGACCTCAAGCGCCGGGCGGGCCGGTTCTCGGGCTCCCGGCCGGTACGGCTCGGGTACGTCAACTGGCTTCCACCGGACCTCGGTTCGCGGACGGCCGCGGTGGCCCGGGTGCATGTGGACGCCTGGGTCGCGCCCTCCCACACCCAGGCCGCCCGGGTCGCCGACGGCAGCCTGGACCTCGCCGTCTGCTGGGTCCGTACCGAGGACCTCGAACGGCTCGGGCTGCGGGCCCGGCTGATCGGCGCGGACCGGCTGTACGCCGTCGCGAAGGGCACCGACACGAGCGACCTGCCGGCCCGGGACGCCGACGTCCTGATCGACGACGACATCACCTCCTGGGCCTCCTGGAACGGGTATGCCGAGGAGCTCACGCAGGCTGTTGGCGCCCGCGCGGTGCGCATCTCCGACGGTGCCGTCACCGGCCCCGCCTACTTCGACCACGTCCGGCGCTGCACCCGGCCCGTCCTCAACTCGCCCAAGGGCCAGACCTCTCCGCTCCCGCCCGACCTGGTCCGCCGCGAGATCGTCGCCCCGAAGGTGTACTGGACCTGGTCCCTGGTCTGGCGCGCGGGCGAGGACCGCGCCGGCGTCCTGGCCGCCGTCGACGCCCTGAGCGAGGGCGTCGGCGACCTCGGGATCCACGCCCCGGACGCCTGGCTGCCCGCCGGCGACCCGTACGCACTCCACGGCTGAGCTGCGCTGGGAGGCCGTGCCTCCCAGCCGGGAGGAAGCCGATCCTGGCGCCCCTGACGGGCCCGGCCTACCTTCCAAATAGTCGACCGGTCGGCTAGTAACCGGTCAGCCACTACGGAGAAGGTCATCATGAGCACGCAGCAGCAGAAGGTCGCGATCGTCACCGGCGCATCGCAGGGCATCGGCGCCGCCCTCGTCGAGGGCTACCGCAAGCTCGGCTTCGCGGTCGTCGCCACCTCGCGCACCATCGCCCCCGCCGACGACGCCGGCGTTCTGACCGTCCAGGGCGACATCGCCGACCCGGCGACCGCGGAGCGGGTCGTGGCCGCCGCCGTCGAGCGGTTCGGCCGTATCGACACCGTGGTCAACAACGCCGGCGTCTTCGTCGCGAAGCCGTTCACCGAGTACACGGCCGCGGACTACGCCGCCGTGACCGGCATCAACGTCGCCGGCTTCTTCCACCTCACCCAGCAGGCGGTCCCGCACCTGCTCGCCCAGGGCGGCGGACACGTCGTCAGCGTCACCACCAGCCTGGTCGACAGCCCGGACGCCCGGGTCCCCTCCGTCCTGGCCTCGCTGACCAAGGGCGGTCTGCAGTCCGCGACCAAGTCCCTGGCGATCGAGTACGCCACCCGTGGCATCCGCGTCAACGCGGTGTCGCCCGGCACCATCAAGACCCCGATGCACCCGGCGGAGACCCACGAGTTCCTCGCCGCCCTGCACCCGGTCGGCCGGATGGGTGAAGTGAGCGACATCGTCGACGCGGTGCTCTTCCTGGAGACCGCGCCGTTCGTCACCGGCGAGATCCTGCACGTCGACGGCGGTATGAGCGCCGGACACTGACGGCAGGGCACGACACGGCACCACGTCACCACCAAGGAGCGGACATGACCAGCACGACGGACGACACGGCGATCCTGGGCGCAGTGCTCGACCGGTGGAAGGCGGCCGTCGACGCACACCGGCCCGAGCGCGTCGCGGCCGAGTTCACCGAGGACGCCGTCTTCCAGGGGCTGCACCCCTACAGTGTCGGACGGCAGGGCGTCGCCGCGTACTACGACTCCCAGCCCCTCGGCATGAAGGCGGCGTACCGCGTCCTGGAGACCAGGCGGCCCGCCGACGGCGTCGTCCTCGGCTACCTGGCCGTCGAGTTCTCGTTCACGGACCGGCCCCCGCTGGACGTCAAGCTCTCGGTCCTCGTCACCCGGACGGGCGCAGACTGGCGCATCGCCCACTATCAGGTCTCGCGCCTCGACTAGCCCTGTCCTGCCGGGTGTTCCGGGGGTGTGAAGCGGAGCTGCGGCGGCGCTTAAGAAATCCTCGATGGACCGATGCGCCCGGGTGCGGCAGATTGCAGGGAGATTCCACCCCCCTCCCCGGTCGCGGGCCGCTTCGGCGACCCCGCGGCCGGGACCTCACGCACAGGAGCCGTAGCGTTGAAGGCGCTGGTCAAGGAGAAGGCGGAGCCCGGGCTGTGGCTCACGGACGTGCCGGAGCCCGCGGTCGGTCCAGGTGACGTACTGATCAAGGTTCTGCGGACCGGCATCTGCGGCACCGATCTGCACATCCGGGCCTGGGACGGCTGGGCCCGGCAGGCGATCACCACCCCGCTCGTGGTCGGGCACGAGTTCGTCGGCGAGGTCGCGGCGACCGGCCGGGACGTCACCGACATCAAGGTCGGCGACCGGGTCAGCGGCGAGGGCCACCTCGTCTGCGGCAAGTGCCGCAACTGCCAGGCCGGGCGGCGCCATCTGTGCCGCGCCACGGTCGGCCTCGGCGTGGGCCGGGACGGCGCGTTCGCCGAGTACGTCGCGCTGCCCGCCGGCAACGTCTGGGTGCACCGGGTCCCCGTCGACCTCGACGTGGCCGCGATCTTCGACCCGTTCGGCAACGCCGTGCACACCGCGCTCTCCTTCCCGCTGGTCGGCGAGGACGTCCTGATCACCGGCGCGGGGCCGATCGGTCTCATGGCCGCCGCCGTGGCCCGGCACGCGGGCGCCCGGCACGTCGTGATCACCGACGTCAGCGAGGAGCGCCTCGAACTCGCCCGCAAGATCGGCGTGAGCCTCGCCCTGAACGTGTCGCAGGCGGGAATCGCCGACGGACAGCGGCAACTGGGGCTGCGCGAGGGCTTCGACATCGGCCTGGAGATGTCCGGCCGGCCCGAGGCCATGCGGGACATGATCGCCAACATGACGCACGGCGGCCGGATCGCCGTGCTCGGGCTGCCCGCCCAGGAGTTCCCCGTCGACTGGGCCCGGATCGTCACCTCGATGATCACCATCAAGGGCATCTACGGCCGTGAGATGTTCGAGACCTGGTACGCGATGTCGGTGCTGCTGGAAGGCGGACTCGACCTCGCCCCCGTGATCACCGGCCGCTACGGCTACCGCGACTTCGAGGCGGCCTTCGCCGACGCGGCGAGCGGCCGCGGCGGCAAGGTCATCCTCGACTGGACCCACTGACGGACCCACTGACGGAACCGCTGACGGACCCGCTGACGACACCCAAGGACCGATGATGTTCGACTCCGTGCGCGACGACCTGCGCGCCACCCTCGACGAGATCCGCGCCGCCGGACTGCACAAGCCCGAGCGTGTGATCGGCACCCCGCAGTCCGCGACCGTCGCCGTCACCGCAGGCGGCCGTCCCGGCGAGGTCCTCAACTTCTGCGCCAACAACTACCTCGGCCTCGCCGACCATCCCGAGGTGGTCGCCGCCGCCCACGAGGCCCTGGACCGCTGGGGCTACGGCATGGCCTCGGTCCGCTTCATCTGCGGCACCCAGGAGGTCCACAAGGAGCTGGAGGCGCGGCTTTCGGCGTTCCTCGGCCAGGAGGACACGATCCTCTACTCCTCCTGCTTCGACGCCAACGGCGGTGTCTTCGAGACCCTGCTCGGCGAGGAGGACGCGGTGATCTCCGACGCCCTCAACCACGCCTCCATCATCGACGGCATCCGCCTCTCCAAGGCCCGCCGCCTCCGCTACGCCAACCGCGACCTGGAGGACCTGGAACGGCAGTTGAAGGAGGCACAGAGCGCCCGGCGCCGGCTGGTCGTCACCGACGGCGTCTTCTCCATGGACGGCTATGTGGCCCCGCTGCGCGAGATCTGCGACCTCGCCGACCGCTACGACGCGATGGTCATGGTCGACGACTCGCACGCCGTCGGCTTCGTCGGCCCGTCCGGCCGTGGCACTCCTGAGCTGCACGGCGTGATGGACCGCGTCGACATCATCACCGGCACCCTCGGCAAGGCGCTCGGCGGCGCCTCCGGCGGCTATGTCGCGGCCCACGCCGAGATCGTTGCCCTGCTCCGCCAGCGCTCCCGCCCCTACCTCTTCTCCAACACCCTCGCCCCGGTGATCGCGGCGGCCTCCCTGAAGGTCCTCGACCTGCTGGAGTCGGCGGACGACCTGCGGGTCAGGCTCGCCGAGAACACCGCCCTGTTCCGCCGCCGGATGACCGAGGAGGGCTTCGACATCCTCCCCGGCGACCACGCCATCGCCCCCGTGATGATCGGCGACGCGGCCGTGGCCGGCCGGATGGCGGAGCTGCTCCTTGAGCGGGGCGTGTACGTGATCGGCTTCTCGTACCCGGTGGTCCCGCAGGGGAAGGCCCGGATCCGGGTCCAGCTGTCCGCGGCCCACTCGACGGACGACGTCGACCGCGCGGTGGACGCCTTCGTCGCGGCCCGGGCCGAGCTGGCGGGCTGAGCCGACGGGACGCCGGGCCGCTGGGCCGAGCCGGCCCGGCGGCCCGAGCAGCGCCGACATATTGCGATAATCAATCCCATGATCGAGGCGCGGCGGCTCCACATCCTCCGTGCGGTGGCCGACCACCGCACGGTGACGGCGGCTGCCGCCGCGCTGTATCTGACCCCCTCGGCCGTTTCCCAACAGCTGACGGCCCTTGAGCAGGAGACCGGCCACCGCCTGGTCGAGCGCGGTGCCAAGGGTGTACGGCTGACTCCGGCCGGCGAGATCCTGCTCGCCCACGCCAACGCGGTCCTCGCCCAGCTGGAGCGGGCCGAGGCCGAGCTCGCCGCATACGGCTCCGGCGAGGCCGGCACGGTCACCGTCGCCGCCTTCGCCACCGGCATTGCCCAGGTGGTCGCCCCGGCCGTGGCCCAGCTCGCCCGCACCGCCCCCGGCATCCGCATCCGCGTCCAGGACGCCGAGGGCGACGCCAGCCTCCCGATGGTCCTGGACCGGCAGGTCGACGTCGCGGTCGCGGTCGAGTACCGAGGAGCCCCGCCCGCCGACGACCCCCGGCTCACCCACGTACCCCTGTACGCCGAGCCCTTCGACGCCGTCGTCCCGCTCCACCACCGGCTGGCTGAGGCCTGCGAGGTCCCCCTCGCCGAACTGGCCAAGGACACCTGGATCGGCCCGTACCCCGGCAACCCCTGTCACGACGTGGTCGTCCTGGCCTGCGAGAGCGCCGGCTTCCAGCCCCGCCTCGAACACTCCTCCGACGACTTCCGCGCCGTGGTGGCCCTGGCCTCGGCCGACGCGGGCGTGGCCCTCGTCCCGCGCTCGGCGCTGCGCGGCATGGACCTGACCGGCGTGGTCGTACGCCCCGTCGACGGCGTCGCCCCGACCCGCCGCGTCTTCGCGGCCGTACGACGCGGAGCCGAGGGACATCCGCTGATCCGCCCGGTGCTGACGGCCCTGGGCGAGGCGGCACGGATGTGAGCCGTCCTTAACGCCGGCGTTTCACATCAGGGATATCGTCCCGGATATGAAACATGCCGTCCCAGATCCGGTCGTCCCAGATCCGGTCACCCCCGACCCTGTCGACGCCCGTCTAGGCCGCCGCCTCGCCGAGCTGCGGGCCGAACACGGCTGGTCCCTGGGCGAGTTGGCGGAGCGCAGCGGAGTGAGCAGGTCCACCCTGTCCCGGGCCGAACGGGCCGAGACCAGCCCCACGGCGGCCCTCCTGAACCGCCTCTGCAACGTCTACGGCCGGACCATGTCCCAGCTGCTCAGTGAGGTCGAGGCGGAACCCGCGGCCGTGCTGCGCGCCGCCGAACAGCAGGTGTGGGAGGACCGCGCCTCCGGTTTCGTACGACGCTCCGTGTCGCCGCCGCACGGCGGACTGCGCGGCGAACTCGTCGAGGGCCGGCTCTCGGCGGGGGCGGATATCGCCTACGACCGTCCGCCGGTGCCCGGGCTTGAGCAGCACATCTGGGTGCTCGACGGGAGCCTCGCCGTGACGGCGGAGGGCGCCGAGCAGCTCCTGGACGTCGGTGACTGCCTGCGGCTGCGGGTGTGGGGGCCGACGCGGTTCCGGTGTGCCGGACCGGGGGAGACGCGGTACGTGCTGGCGGTGGTGCGGCCGTGAGGACACTGCGCCTGGGGGCGGAGCAACTGCCTAAGAGGGTTGGGGAGTTGGCCGAGCTCCTTGCCGACACCGTGAACGGAGGGGCGTCCGTCGGCTTCCTCGCCCCCTTCGAGCGGGAGCGGGCCGTCGCCTGGTGGCGGGGGCGGGCGGCCGCCGTGGCCGCAGGGCGGCTCGCCGTCTGGGTCGCGCTGGACGACGCCGGCCGGGCCGTCGGCACGGTCGGCCTGGCCTTCCCCCATCTCGACAAGCCCAACAGCCCGCACCGCGCCGAGCTGGTGAAGCTCATGGTCCACCGCGACGCCCGCGGTCAGGGCATCGGACGCGGGCTGCTGGCCGTCGCCGAGGAGGCCGCGGTCGCCGCCGGGATCACCCTGCTCCATCTGGACACCGAGACGGACAGCCCCGCCGAGCACCTCTACCGCTCGGCCGGCTGGACCCGCGCCGGGGTCATCCCCGACTACGCCCTCGACCCCCACGGGGTGCTGCGCCCGACGACCCTCTACTACAAGCGCGTGGGTGCTCCCGCCGGGTGACTGTCAGTGGCAGGGGCTACGGTTCGGGACATGCCGGAAGCCGAAGACGTACGCCGCGTCGCCCTGTCCCTGCCGGACACCAGCGAGAAGATCGCCTGGAGCATGCCCACGTTCCGGGTCGCCGGGAAGATGTTCGCCACGCTGCCCGAGGACGAGACCTCCATCGCCGTGCGTTGTCCCAAGGAGGAGCGCGACGAACTGGTGCTCGCCGAGCCGGCCAAGTTCTGGATCGCCGACCACGAGGCCCAGTTCGCCTGGGTCCGGGTCCGGCTCGCCGCGCTGGAGAGCGAGGACGAACTGCGCGACATCCTCGCCGACTCCTGGAGGCAGGCGGCCCCGACCCGACTCCTGGACTCCTACCCGGAGTTGGGGCTGCCGGGCGGGAGCTGAACACCCGCCCCGCGCCGCTGCGGCCGGCCGGGACAAAAGGCGTGCGCGACCACCGAGCCGAGTGCGGTATTGTTTCCTTGCGCGTTTCGACCGGGGAAACCCCAGGTCAAACGACACCGGGACGTGGCGCAGCTTGGTAGCGCACTTGACTGGGGGTCAAGGGGTCGCAGGTTCAAATCCTGTCGTCCCGACGGTGTTCACCAGCGGGTCTGTCGACAATGGCAGGCCCGCTGAGTGCGTTCGTGTGACAGGTGATGGCGGAGTGATGGCAGTCGACGACGTCCGGCGACCGGTATCAAGCTGCCCGGTTTTCTGACGCCGGAGCGGTCTGCTGGTGTTGGCGGTCGGCGCGTGTTGGGGCCTTGTCGATGGTGGTGATGGCGTCGCGGGCGGCGTGGGGCAGCAGGTGGCCGTAGAGGTTGACAGTGGTGGACAGAGTCGAGTGGCGCAGCGTCTTGGAGACCACGGCCAGCGCAGACCGTGAGCTGATCATGATGGTGGCGGCAGTGTGACGCAGGTCGTGGACCCTGATCCGGGGCAGGCCGATCTCCTCAGACCGCCGGCGCAGCTCGGTCAGGACACCTTGCGGGCGCAGCGGGCAGCCGTCCGGCTGGCAGAAGACCAGGCCTTCCAGCGTGGTGGCCGGAGGCTGACCTGCCCGGGCCAGCGTCGCCCGGCGCTCCAGCGCGGCGGCGACGCGCGGGAAGAGGCTCACCCAGTTCCGGCCCGCCTTGGTCTTCGGGTGGCCGAGGTAGAGCCGGTCGTTGTTGACGGCAGCGAGGTTCCAGCGCATCAGCAGGGTCTTCTCGGACCGGTGGACATCCGTCCAGTGCAGGCCGAGGGCCTCGCCACGGCGCATACCGGTGCCGAGCAGCAGCTCGAACAGGTCGGCCGACTGGTCGCCGCAATGGGTGTGGTTGTGGCGCAGGAACGCGGCGGCTTGGGTGGGGTTCCAGCAGGTCCGCTCCTGCGCCGTGGGCCCGGGCGTCATCGCGTGCCGGCACGGGTTGTCCGCGATCAGCCGGGCGCGTACGGCGGCGCCGGGGGAGCTGGAGAGAGTGGCGCCGATCCGGTAGATGGTGGTGCGCCCCCGCGCGCGAGCGAACTCGGCCTCCTGCCAAGCGGTGATGTGCCGCGGACGAAGATTTTGAAGGGCGATGCGTCCGAAGGAGGGGATGAGGTCGGCGCGGACGTAGTCGCGGTATCGGACGCACGTGGTGGGCTTGAGCGTCTCCTCTTTCGTGCGGAGCCAGTCGGTCAGATAGGCGGCGAGGGTCAGCTCCTCGTCGGCGTACAGTCCGGCACGTTCGACCCTTGAGTTTGGGCAGGCCGCGCCGAACTGGCGGCCGTCGGGTCGCCGGCAGCCGCAGCGTCGGTAGAGACGACCGCGCTCAGGAGTACGAGGAGCGACGATGCTCGCCTCAAGTGGGGGAGTGGGTCGGCTCCGCGATGGCGGCGTCGTCCTCCGGCGTTTCAGCTGGCGGATCATGGCGGGGTGAGGGCGGATGCCGTCACCCCGCCATCACAAGACACGCCTCGCCGCCTTTGAGCAGCAGCGACCCCTTTATGCGGCGCTCCGACGTCCTGTTCGCCTCGGCTTGAGGACGGGTTCCTTGGCGTACAGCCAGGTGCCCGAGGAACTGTAGCGGCCGAGACTGGACGAGGGACCGTCCCCGTCGGTGCCAGGAACACACCAAGAGGGAAGGCGAAGACGAGCCAGGCGCGAGACCAACCCCGCGGGAGCGGGGAGCACAGCTCCGCACCGGCCTGTGGCCAGCCCCGTGACGGCACGTCTGAGCACGGGTCACCGACGCCTCCGAGGAGGCATGCCAAGCAGTAGTTCGGTCATGGCGCGGGCATCCCGCCGCCGATCTGGCTTCGCAGACCAGACGCCAGGGATCACGACGCATGCCAGTATGGCCAGCGCGCTGAACAGAGGGATGAGAGCAACCCACGGGTAGGCCACTGCGACGGGTATCAGAGCGCCCCCTGAAACCAGGCCGAGCAGCGGCCGTGCCCTCACGGGTCGATAGTGCTCGCCATGCGCACAAGATCCTCTCGGTCCAGGGAGCTTCGGGCTCCAACCGCCTTCCACAACGCGTTACGTCGGCACATCTCCGACGTCGTTTATGGAAGCGCCTCGCATCCGACTCTCTCGGCTGGCGAACCCGAGTTCGTGCGGGGAGGGGCGTCCAAATCCCCCGAGCGGAATTGAAGCCATTGTGGCGTACGAAGCTCACCAGGTGAAGACCTGTCAGCGGCGCGGAAGTACCGTTGACCCTGCGCCGGGTTCCCCGCCCAGCTGCTGACGGCTGAATCAGACACGTCGCCCGTGCGGCCGCAGTCCAGGAGAGCACGATCTCGCGCAAGATGTGTGAACTGGAGACCGGCCAGGACCCGTTGGGTCGAGTCCGCCGGGAAGGCGGAGGCCGGAAGAAGGCGACCGAGCTGGACCCGGGACTGCGGCCGGCGCTGCCGGCGTCGGTCGTGCCCGATGAGCGAGACGACCCGATGTCGCCGCTGCGCTGGACGACGAATTCGACCCGGAACCTGGCAGCAGAGCTGCCCCGGCAGGGTCACCGCGTCTCCGCCGACACCGTCGGCAACCTGCTGCGGGAGGAAGGCCCGCGGTGTACGCGCGGGCCATCTGCGCCCAGGCCCCATCACGTTCGACCGCCACGTCCCGCGCATACAGGCGTCGGTACCGCGAGATCGCGGCAGCCGCCGTGCTCGGCGACGAGAGCGCCTGAAAGCGCACCGGTCTCGCCTGAGCATGGCAGCGGTCCATTCACCGGAACAGCGCTCGACGGAGGTGCTGGCGAATCCCACCGTAGTTCATGCGCAGGCAGCGTCGAGTCCGACGAACCCCAGGTCGGCGACAGCGCCGATGTATCAAAGGCGGCTCGACGCTTCTCTACCTGTAAGGCAGGACTGTCGGCGGATCCGGTTGTCGGGGTGGGCACCGGGCGAGGAGCGCGCAATGGAAGATCTGCTCAGGCTGGTGATGGTGCGTCCCGCGGCGCAGGCGCAGGCGCAGGCGCTGCAGCCCAGTCCCGACCTGCTCGCGCAACTGGCCGTGGTGGCCAAGGGGCAGGGCGATCTGGTGGCCGGCCGGAGGGACGTTCTCGCGCAGTGGCGCGCCGCCCACCCGCCGTGTGCGTCTCCCGCAGAACTCACTTACGGGTCTGCCCTGTTGGCGCTCGGCGAGTGGCTCACCGAGGGTGACCGCCACGCGTCGGACGTGCTGCGCCGGGCTCGGGACGTTCTGCACGCCGATCCCCAGAAGGTCGTGGCGTCCGGGGAGTTCGCGGCGGACGTTCGGCGGCTGGACGACACGCTGCTCGGCCAGACGCTGCTCTCGGACCCGGCGAGCGCGGACATCGCCGCGCTGATGACCGCCCGGAGCGGGTACACCGCGCTGCGCCTGGCGGTCGGCGGGCAGGATCCTCCGCGCACTCCCACGGTGAGCCTGCCCGACGCCGTGACACGTACCGTCCCGACCGCCGCAGCGGACGGCGGGGACGGTCCCGGCGAGGACCCGCGCGCGCCTTTGCGGCAACGGCTGGCCGAGATCGACGCCGCCATCGACGCCGTCGTACGAACGGCACGCACGGCCTTCACCGAACCGGTGATCGGTGTTCGAGCCCGGTCGTCCCAGGCCGCGCCGGATGGCGGCGAGGGCGCACTCGCCGCACAGGACGTGCTGTCGGAGTTGGCCGGGCCGCCGCGTTGGCAGTTACCGCAGGCGGTGGCGGCGGGCCTGCCCGAGGCCGCACGACGCACGATCCTCGACCTCGCCGGAGACCCGGTCGCGACCCCGGTTCCCGCCGTGACCGGGAGGTTGACACAGGCCCGGGGCGATGTGACCCGGGCGCTGGCCAAGCTCGACCTCGCCGAGACCGGCCGGGTGACGCGTATCGGCTCGGGTTTCTACGAACCGCTCCCGGTCGTGGGGACGGATCCGAAGGACACGCTGCCCACGACCCACGGCACCGTGCACCCGGTGGGCGTCGGCGACCTGCTGCTGGTGCGGGAGCACGTCAAGGCGTACGAGGCGGGCGAGGTCACGCACATCGAGAACATCCTGCGGCGGGAGCACCTCTCCCGGGACACCCGCCGGCTCGAACGCGACGAGCAGCAGTTCACGGTCGAGTCGGAGACGCAGAAGGAGGAGGAGCGCGACACCCAGTCCACCGACCGGTTCTCGCTCAAGCGGGAGACCAGCGACACGGTGAAGACCGACGCACAGGTCAAGGCAGGGCTCACGGTGGACGCGAAGTACGGGCCGTTTGTCGAGGTCAAGGCCGACCTGCAGGGCTCCTACCAACAGGTCACCGAGCAGTCGACGAAGCAGGCGAGCGAGTTCAGCAAGGACGTCATCGACCGTGCGGTGAGCAAGCTGAGCGAGAAGACCAGAACCGTGTCGGTCCAGACGACGATCCGGGAGTTCGAGGAGACGTACTCCCACGGGTTCGACAACAGCGGCACCGGCGCAGACAACATCAGCGGCGTGTACCAGTGGGTCGACAAGGTGTCCCAGGCCCAGCTGTACAACTACGGCAAGCGCATGCTCTTCGACGTCGTCGCGCCCGAACCCGCTGCCTTCTACATCTGGGCGCAGCAACGAGGGCGGGCCGAGGCGGTGCAGATCAGCAAGCCGCCGGCGCTCACCATCACCCCCGGTGACCTGGACGAGGGCAACTACCTCGTCTACGCGCAGGCGTACGGGGCGACCGGAATCGATCCGCCGCCGGCCCTGCACAAGACCATCTCACAGGCCTGGGACGTGACCGTGGCGGCGGACCCGCATCTGTTCACGAAGTCGGGCACGGTCGTGGTGGACGAGGGCTACGCGGCCACCTGGGCGGGCACTGCGGCGGCCTGGAACTATCCGAGCGACCAAACGCCGTTCATCCGCATCATCGTCGCCAACGCGAGCCTGGCTCCAGGGGATACGACGTTGCTGGCGGGCGAGGAGGGGTCTTTGGCCGTAGGCCTGTTCGCCAGCAAGGTCAACGCCGTCACGGCGACCCTGGAGATTCTGGCCGAACGGACGGACCGCGCCTGGGCGCAGTGGCAGGAGAAGGCTTACGCGGCCATCCAGCAGGCCTATCTGACGCGTAAGTCCGAGTACGAGCAGGCGCTGGCCGAGGCAGCCGCCGCGGGCGGAGTGACGGTCACGGGCCGCAACCCGGCCGCCAACCGGGCGACGATCCTCGCCGAGCTGCGCAAGGCCTGCGTCACCGAGCTCACCGCCCAGCAGTTCGACGCCTTCGGGGCACTCAGCACCGATCCGGCGGGCCGCCCTCAGCTCAATCTCGTCCGGACCTCCCAGCAGGGCAAGTACGTCCGCTTCTTCGAGCAGGCCTTCGAGTGGGACCACCTCGTCTATTTCTTCTACCCGTACTTCTGGGCGGACAAGGCGACCTGGCAGTACCGCTCGCTCCTCGACGACCTCGACGATCCCGACTTCGCCGACTTCCTGCGTGCCGGGGCCGCCCGTGTCGTGTTTCCGGTCCGGCCGGGATTCGAGCAGGCGGTGCTGTACTTCCTCGACACCGGGCTCATCTGGGACGGCGGCGACCCGCCCGACATCACCGGCAGCCAGTACGTCCCCATCGTCGAGGAGATCCGGCAGGCACAGGGAGCGCCCGGCGAGGAGGTGGCGGTGGGCGACCCGTGGGAGGTCCGTGTCCCGACGTCGCTCGTGAAGTTGCGCGCCGACGACAAGCTGCCGGTGTGGAAACAGGACGACTCCGGGAACTGGGTCCCCGCGAACTAGCGGGCCTCGCGCGCGGTCGACGACAGGGGGCGCTGTGCAGAAGCTGACGAAGGTCGTCCTCTGGAAGGGACGGACGGACCCTGCGAACCGGGTCATCCCCGCTCACCTGAAGCTCGCCATACTGTCGCGCGGCACTCTGCCGATCGCCGCCGACGCCGTCACGCCCTTCCTGGACCTGGCGCGGGCTTCCGGGGCCACATGGCCGGACCGTTTGACGGGACCGCTGAGCGATGCCGGTCCGGCCTTCCCGGTGACCTTCGAACTGTTCCAGAACCAGCGGCTGACGCTGACGCCGAACGAGATCAGGGAGGCGATCGACGGCTATCTGGTCCTGCGGCGGAAGAACGATCTGTCGCAGACGTGCTGGCGACTGATCTACTCGTGGATGCCGGCCCGGGACCGGACGACGCTCGAGCGGCGTTTCGACGTGGATCTGGGCGAGCTGTTCCGCCGGCCGCACGTCACCGTCCGGCCGTCCGACGACCCCTTCCGCCATCTCCTCGTGTACTACGTCTGTCTGCCGCTCGCCGTCTCCCGCCTCGTCGCACCCCCGGCACCCCGACGCTCGCCGTCCCCGCTGCCGCCCCGCCCCACGGGCAAGCCTCCCCTCCTCGGCCTGCTCAAGCCCAACACCGAGCTGCATTTCCGGGACGGACCGAGCACCACGGCGAAGAGCCTCGGCGTTCAAGCGGGCACCGCGGCGCGCGTCATCGTGAAGGACAAACAGGAGGCGGACGACAGACTCTGGTACCGGTTCGAACTGACGGATCCCGCACGGATCGTCCCGGAGGTGGGTGATCCGCTGACGAAGGCGAGCACCCTTCCCGCCGGCACGTCCGCCTGGGCCTCCGCCAACGCTCTCGACATCCTCGTCGTGGACTGGGCCCTCGTCCGCAACGACCTTGCCGAGTTCGACACCGCCAACTCAAGCCTGTCACTCGGGGCGAGGATCACCGCGCTCCGGCAGCGCCTGCACGCCAAGAACCTCCCCTTCGACGTGGTGATCGGCACCGATCACGGGAAGGTCTACCTCGACGACATCCCCTTCGACGCCGGCCGATGGCAACTGGGGCGCGACTACCAGGCCTTCGTCGCCCCTGACGGACGCTGGGTCGATCTGCAGCACCTCGCGGTCGCGATGGACGTCCTGGACCGCAAGGAGGACACCGTCGACTTCCTGAAGATCCCGATCGGGACGAACTACGCCGCGGCCACGTGGTCGGGGGACGTCGGGGCCGCTGCCGCCGATGCCACCCTCCACGTCGACGCCACGACGTGGGAACGCTGGAATCCGACCGCGACGGCGGCCGCCCGCCTGCAGTTCTACTTCACCACCCGAGCCAGCGAGCACGACCTGCTGGGCGACCTCGACGGTTGGGGAGTCCAGGACGTCCGTAGCCGCAACCGGGGGATTCAGCAGATCGACGGGCTGATCACCCTCTACTACGAGGACACGGCTCCCGGTGGGGAGCGGACGCTCACCGTGCGACGGCGGGTGGCCCTGGAGCGGTTCCTCAAGCACTACGGGTTCACCTATGACGCCGCCCGGGATTTCCCGAACTACCCGGTCTTCCCGCGGCAGAACGGCCCGATGGGCCGGTTCCTTCGGGAGATCAACCTGTTCGGAAGCATCTGGATGCTTCGACGCAACCCCAACCTGACGTTGAGCCATGATCCCAACGCCTGGCATCCCTCCTCCGTCGGCGATATGGCCACACAACTCGTCTGGTGGCTGGAACAACAGGTGATCGAGAACGATGCCGAAGCCTGACCGCACTGCTCCGGCTGCCGCCACTGCCGGCTCACCGATGGCCCGCCGCCTTGCACCAGCCGTGCCATGGGCGTCACTCCGCACACGGACGGTCCCCGAGGCCAAGACCGTCCCGACAGGTCATCGGACCTCGGGCATCAGCACGTCGTCCGGCACCGAGAGGACCTTGAGGCAGTCCTCCGGCTGTTCGGACACGGTGTCCCTCCTGTGCGCAATACGGTGCGGTGCGCGGTTGACGTCGCGCCGGGCTCAGGCGCGTACGGAGCCGACGCCGGTCCGCGGGAGACGGGCCGGCGTCGGTGCCGTGCGGCGGTGACGTCCTGTGCGGGGCTACCGGGGGTCCACATACAGGAGCCGGTCGGGCGACCCCTTGGGGTCCTGGACCACGCCCGGTGTGGCCTGGGCGGTGATCGCGTCCATCACCTCCTGGGCAGATGCCTCAGGGTGCTGCGCCCGGTAGAGCACCGCCGCGCCGGCGACGTGCGGGGCGGCCATCGATGTCCCGCTCTTGCGTTCGGTGGCGTCGGGGGCGCCGATACCGGCCGACCAGATCCTGTCGCCCGGCGCGAACAGGTCCACGTCCGGGCCCCATCCGGAGGAGGGCCGGCGGGTGTCGCTGTCGTCGCTGGCCGCGACGATGAGCGCGGCGGTGGCGCGGTTGCCGGCGTCCTCGTCGTCGTTGCCCGCGGAGACCGTCCACACGGTGTTCCGGTTCACGGAGTTGCGGATGGCGTCGTGGATGGTTGCGCTGCGGGTGCCGTAGCTGAGGTTGACCACGGCGAGCGTGCCGGTCCGTTCGGCGTCCGCATCGATCCACTCGGCCGCCCGCTTCATCGCCGCGTAGGTGGCGCCGGTCTCGGCTCCTCCGCTGGGGCACGCACGGTCGATGTTCAAGGACTTGATGCGGACCGTGGGGGCGACGCCGAAGGTCCGCCCGGCGATCGTCCCGGCCACATGCGTGCCGTGCGACGTGCACACCTGGTACTCGTTCGGGTAGCCGCTCACCTCCGCGGCGAACTCGGCCCGGCCGCCGAACTCCTGGTGCCCGGTGTAGACCTTGCTGTCCACGACGTACGCCGTGACGGTGGAGGTGTCGACCGCGGGTGGGGAGAAGGCGCCGTCCAGGGGCAGGTGGCGCTGGTCGATCCGGTCCAGGCCCCAGGAGCCCGGAGATGTGGTCACGGTGGCGCGCTCGTCGGTGAGTTCCTCGGGCGCCGGCGTGGCCGCGTTCTGCTCGACGAACTCGACCTGCGGGTCCTCGGCCATCTGGGCAGCCTGCCCGGCATCCATGACCGCCAGGAACGCCACGCCGGTACGGTGGTAGGTCTCCTGGACCTGCGCGCCGTAACGGCCCGCCAGCGCGCCGGCCGCCTCGACACTCGCCCGCTCCGGGTCGCCTCTGACCGCGTCGGGGCGCATGGTCACCAGGTACTCCCCCTCGATCGGCGTGTCACCGGGCGCCGGACGGAGCAGGCCGTGCGGGCGGGGCCCCGCCGGCGGCGTCACGGCGCCCCTCCCGGCATCCGGGCAGCTGGCCCAGCCGCAGTTGCCCCCACCAACGACATCATCTGTGCGTGTTCATTTGATTGCATAAAGTGATCGTAGGTAAGGGGTGCATGCTCGGCCACCGGGGCGCGACCGCAGCCCGCCGCGCGAAATCCCTCACCATCCCGAAGACGTCTTCCAGCCCGGGAACCAACTCATGCGCTGGTGGGACTTCAATGCGGCCAGCAGATACTCCGCTGCCGCCCTGGCCGCAGCAGGCTCCCGGGCCGAAGCCGGTGGACGACCGGCTGTGCCTACAGGGCATCCTGTACGTGCTCCACAACGATGTCAGCTGGCAACTGCTGCCACTGGAGCTGGGCTTCGGCTCTGGCCAGACCTGCTGGCGCCGGCTGGGCCGGCAGCACGAGGCCGGCGTCTTCGAGAAGCTGCACCATCTCCTGCTCGCCGAGCAGCACGCGGCCGACGCCCTCGACTGGACCCGGGCCTGCGTGGATGCCTCCCGCATCCGCGCGAAAAAAAAGGGGGCGAGGCCACCGGCCCGTCGCCGGTCGACCGCGGGAAGACGGGTAGTGAGCACCATCTGATCTGCGACGGCCATGGCACTCCGTTCAAGGTGATCACCACCGCGGCCGACGTCAACGACGTCACCCAGACTCTGGCCCTGGTCGAAGGCGTCCCGCCGGTCGCTGGGAAGCCCGGTCGGCCCCGCCGCCGGCCCGACGCCTTGCTCGGCGACAAGGGATATGACAGCAATCCCAACCGGCGCGAGCTGCGCAGACGCCGGATCCTGCCAGTGATCTCCCGCAAGGGTGCCCCGAACATCAAGGGCCTGGGCAAGCTCCGCTACGTCGTCGAGCAGACTTTCTCGCTCCTGCACCATTTCAAACGCCTGGCCGTGCGCTGGGAGCGACGCCTCGACCTGCACGACGCCTTCGTCTCCCTTGCCGGCGGCCTCATCTGCTGGAGACGCCTCAAGAAGACCCGTCCATGATCGCGATGCGGGCATACACGCCCAGCCGCGAGCCCGCCATCGAATCCTCAGGCGGAGCGATCATCCAGCCTGACCGCCCAAAGCGTTTCGTCGTAGCTGCCGGAAGCGTCCAGGCCGAACTCGGCCTCCCCCGACGCCTCAGCACCCGATTCGTCGTAGAGGACCACGGACAAAGGCGGGTTGAGGAGAAGCTTCTGGCGGCAGATGTCAGCAAGGCTCCTGTCCTGGCAGAGGAGGATTCGACCGATGCCATCCCGCAGGGCGAAGTCGGCCCAGATACGAGGTAGGGAGACATCGGCGACGTACGAGATGACCGTTCCGCTCTCGCCATCCCTGTGAAGCCGCCCGCAGTTGCCACAGACGTACAGCGACGAGAACGACGCTTCCACGGCACGCTGCCGCTCCTGAGTGTCGAGATCGGCAGGAGCAGGCCAGGCGATCTGGTCGAAGAGCTCGTCAGGGACGAGCCGGAACTGCTGACCTGGGTTGTGGGAACCGCTGAAGATGTTGCCGCATTCACACTTGAAGCCGCCCATGATCCTCCCCCTTCAAAGCGTTTCTACCAGGTCGACAGCGAGTCCGGGACGGAAGCCTTCCCCTTGCCGGTTCGGCAGCATCTGCTCAATCAGCGCCTACAGGTCATGGTCCACGATCACAGCTGGCTGCCCACGGCCCCGACAAGATCGTGTTACGAGTTCTAAGCAGCCTGCCTCGATGTTCTGCGTGGTCACACACTCATGCCGTAGCCCAGTTCCTCAGCCCCGATGTGCCAGAAGGAGTTCTCGTCGGCAACGGCCTCGGCATCAAGCACCCCGAATCGTTCCAGCAACGCTTCAGTGAGCGCGTCGGCGGCTTGCTCGGCAGGGTCCGCGGCCTCGTCATATGCACGGTTGAAGGCGATGAACGCCTCAACGCTGGAGTTCACCAGCTGGGAAACACCGTCCTCCGGCAGACACCACAGCGAGCCGTCGTCACGCCGTAGGACGAGTGCGCTCAGCCCTGGGTCGACCGCGACCAGGGCATACCGCACCCCGCCGACCGTGCGTTCCGTAAAAGGGGAGTCCTGCCACACCCCGGGGTACGGGCAGCGAGCACATCCGGCCAAGAGTGAGGCGACTTCGGCGTCGTTCATGCCGAGAAAATAGCCCGCCCCGCCGACTCTTCACCAAGCCGGTGAACCTAAGCGGTCACAGCACCAGCCCACATGCTCGTCCGAGTGCCGTCGGGTGCGTCCGGACGGGCGGCCATATCCGGCATGGACCACACCATGGGGTTCCCCTCCTCACGCAACAGTTCTCCGATCGTGTCCGCGCTCACCCGGTGCCCCTGACGGGTGAGCGCGGCTGCGAGGCTTCTGGTCGACTTCACCGGCCACCGCAGTGGCGACATCGGATCGTCCCGCTCGTCAGGTTCCACCAGTGCCAGCAGCGCAGGCCGCAGAGCCGGATCACAGTCCACGGCCTTGTGCCGACCACCGCCGGGCCCGCGGACCCGGTTCATTGGCTCCTCGCCGGCCTCCAACTCATGCACGCCCTTGCGGGCCGTCGTCTCGCAGACCCGGGCCGCCCGCGCGAGCGCCCGGATGCCGCCGTGTCCCAGGATCCGGGCCTGGGCCCCCATCATCAGCCGTCGTTGCCGCGCGTCCAGATGCGGGAACAACACCTCAAACTTCACAGCGAGTTGGTGAAAGACCGGTTCGGGGATGCGCACACCACACCAACAAGCCGGATCGGGGGAAGCGACAGTTTGATTCTCTTCGAGCCCTTAGCGCTCTGTTTGCCCGATCCCTGACACTGTCTTACAGTGGCAATAAGCGATCTTTCGCGCCTCGCAAAGCCGCCTCGCACCACGGAGGCGCGGCCAAGGGGATCCGTGATCTCCTGTGTGTATACGTGCCAATTTGGGGAAGCTCGCAGCGGGATTTCATCCCTTACCCGCAGGTGCAGTTATCGGATTTCGGCAACATCTCCTCCCGGGTCGGGAATTCCGACCAATTCCCGGTCCTTGATCCGACACCGTGATGCGCCATGTGGGCATGGCTTCTGATCAACAAGTTAGAGGGGCGTCGGAATATGAGAATGACCCTGACCGAGCTGCGCGCCCTTGCCGTACAGGCAGGGTTCACCGGCAATGACATCAAAACCGCGGCGGCCGTCGCCATGGCAGAGTCCAGAGGCGACCCAGGCATCATCGGAGACCAGGATCTGGTCGACCACAAGTGGGGGCCGTCCATTGGTCTCTTCCAGATACGTTCCCTGAAGCATCCAGGGCAGTTCTCCCCACCGGACATGCTCAGGGTTGAGGGAAAGCTCAAGAACCCGCTCTACAACGCCAAGACGGCAAAAGCCATCAAGGACGCACACAACTGGAACCAATGGTCGACGTTCGTGAACGGGGCCTACAAGAAGTACATGGATGGCGGGTCCGCCGGCCCCACCAACTTCGAACCGTTCCCTGGTGCGTCGTTCTTCCATACCGGACGGAAATCGCCGATCATCGCCGCAATGCACCGTCGGCTCGTCGCCGAAGGCTGCAACCAGTACCAGTCGAGCGCCAACGCCGACGTATGGGGCCCGGGCGATGTGAAGTCCTTCGCCGCCTGGCAGCGGAAGCTCGGCTTCGAAGGTGACGATGCCAACGGCATCCCCGGCAAGGCCAGTTGGGACAAGCTGCAGGTCCCCAACGTCTAAAGGCCGGCCTTCGGATTCGACCGCTACATCAACCAGCAGTTCTACGCCTCGACCATCCGATGGTGGTTGACGTGATGACATCTCGAATGGTGACGCGGGAATTCTTGATCCTGAGTACCACTGGCGACACAAAGTTGTGGAACTGAAAGGACGGCGTCATGCCCGCGAAGAACTTCGACGACGAGGACGTGAAGGCGGTTCTCGAGAAGACAGACGCCGGCGATGGACCCGGCACCGACAACCTCGATGACCTTCCAGAGAGCGACTTCGTCGCCTTCGCCGAGGACGGCGTCGAGAAGGACGCGGAGGCCCTCAAGTGACCGCCACCATCGCTTACGACCGTACCGTCTCGAACCTCATCGACGAGTTGAGCGCGACGGGCCATGTCACCCACAAGTCCTACAAGAAGACGTCGGTCACGCTGCACCACAACGGCGGCCGGCTTTCGCACCAGGGTGTGCTCAACGTCTGGAAGACGCGTCCGGCTTCGGCCCACTTCGACGTGGACGGCGCCGGTGCCGTCGCGCAGTACGTCAAGGTGAACGAGTACGCCTGGGCCGTCGGCGACATGGCCGGCAACCAGAGGTCGATCAGCATCGAAATGGCGAACGCGACGCTCGCGCCCGGCTGGACGGTCGCCGAGGCCACCTGGAGGAACGCTGCCCGTCTCGCTGGCTGGCACTTCGCCAAGGTGATCGGCGAACGCCCCAGCAGGAGCAACCTCTTCTACCACCGCCACTGGTCCTCGACCTCCTGCGCCGGCCCGTACATGGACAAGATCTACGACAATGTCCTCGCGGCGGCTCAGGAGGCGTACGACCACTTCAAGGATTCACACCCCGTCCCCGGGCCGGATACCGAGCCGTTCCCTGGTGCGTCGTTCTTCCATACCGGCCGGAAATCGCCGATCATCGCCGCAATGCACCATCGGCTCGTCGCCGAAGGCTGCAACCGGTACCAGTCGAGCGCCAACGCCGACGTATGGGGCCCGGGCGATGTGAAGTCCTTCGCCGCCTGGCAGCGGAAGCTCGGCTTCGAAGGTGACGATGCCAACGGCATCCCCGGCAAGGCCAGTTGGGACAAGCTGCAGGTCCCCAACGTCTGACTGTCCTAGCTGATGGCTTTATCGAGCCGGAGTTTGGGAGGCGGCACCGGGTCTCCTGCCGGATGGACGAGCGTGGTCAGGAGCCGGTCGGGAGGCCGGCCTGGCCTGTTGCCGTTCCGGCCACAACGGACTCCTAACGTCAACCTTGGTCGGCTTGCGCGAAACAAGGGTTTCGCCGCAGCAGCCGCCACCGACTGGCGCGCCAGGGGCCCTCGCAGGCGATCCGGGCAGGCTACTGGGCCCGTGCGGGTGGGTCATGTCCAGTGCAGGAACGATCAAGCTCAGGGCGGCCCGGTTGCGTCCAGGGAAGTGGTGTACGGGTTCAAGCTGATCCGGGGGTTTGCTCCGGCATCGGGATGATGCCCGCATAGGCGAACGGCCACCGGCTGTCTTCGCGGTGTCGAAGCCCGAAGGAGATCAGCACGATGACCGCACCTGACAGCGTGCCCCTGCACAATCTCGCCGCGGCGAGTCCGGATCTGCTGCGCGCGATGGTGAAAACGTTCGCCGATGGCTGGACTCGCGCCCTCGCAGCAGACGCAAGAGGTTGCCGGGCCGACGATCCGACTTCGCGTACTGTGCCAGGGAGGTCACCGTAGTGGCGGAGCGTCCCATGAAGACCCGCGGGTGTTTCGCGTTCGTCACCACACCGCGCCGTGAGGTCGTACTACAACTGCGGGACGAGAAGGCCGGCATCGGCTGGCCGGGACATCGGTCGATGCCGGGTGGCGGGTCCGAGGCGGACGAGACGGTGCTGCGGGAGTTGTTCGAAGAGGGGTTCGTTGCGTTGTGTGCGCGGTTGCATGATCTGGGGAAGCTGTCGGGGTTCCAGTTGTGTGATGTGCGGGCACGGGAGCGGCTGAGTGGGGCTCTGCGAGAGGACCGGGGGCGCGACGGTTCGGTGAATGCGCCCGTGCGCCGCGTCGCGGAGGCCATCGGCGGGCACCACGGCCGTCGGCAGCTTCTCCCGCACCCGCGGGGATGGTTCCACTGGCAGAGGCCCGATCACACGGACTCCTTTACTCGGCCGAGTACGCTGAACACTGACCTCGAAGAACGACCCGTCGCACGCCGCTCAGTGGCTCCACAACTGGGGGGCAAGGGGTCGCAGGTTCAAATCCTGTCGTCCCGACGGTGCGAAGGGTCTTCGCGGGCGAGAGCCTGCGGGGGCCCTTTTCCGCGTGGGGTGTTTCCGGCTTCGAGGTTGAGCATGCCGCTCATCGGCACCTTTACTCGGAGGTCGGCGAAGATACCGTTGCCGGACCTGGAGAGGATGACCGCGGGTCTCTCGAAGACCTGGTCGGGATTCCTGCGGGACTGGGACCGCTCGCTGCGGTCGGGCGGGCTGCCGGTATGCCCTCGCGGTGCGGCTGCCGCCAGCCCTTCCGGATCCAGGAAACCCCGAAGTCGTCCGTGTGGACGCGGCCGTTCCCCGCGCCGGCCAGGCCAACGGCTCCTGCAGCTGACGTACTGGCGAGGGGGAACTGCGCGGGAACAGATCGTCGATCTCTGTGTCGAAGCCGTCCACGACATCGCCGGCCGGGACGGCTCCTCACGCCCGCGGCTCGGGTGAGGAGCCCTCGGCTCAGCTCCGGCAGCCGGGCCGCCAGTTCTACGCAGTGTTGATCAGCTCCTGTCGGCCCGTACGGGTTCGGCGGCGACGGGAGCCGTTCGGTTGTCTGTGCGGCGTGGGGGCAGGGAGTCGCCTTCGATGTCCACGTTCGGGACGGCGCGGTCCAGCCACTTGGGCAGGGCCCAGGCGTGGCGGCCGAGCAGGCTCAGTACCGCGGGGACGATGGTGAGGCGGACCACGAAGGCGTCGACGAGGACGCCGATGGTCAGCGCGAAGCCGATCGTCTTGACGGTCGGGTCGTGGTTGAAGATGAAGCCGCCGAAGACGGCCGCCATGATGAGGGCCGCCGCGGTGACGACCCGGCCGCTGCGCTCCACGCCGTGCTCGACGGCGGCCCGCGCGTCCCGGTGGTGGTGGAAGTGCTCCCGCATCCGGCTGACCAGGAACACCTCGTAGTCCATGGCGAGGCCGAACAGGACGCCGATCAGCAGGACCGGCACGAAGCACGCGATCGGGGCCGCCGCCGCGACCTGGAACAGTCCGGTGAGGTGGCCGTCCTGGAAGACCCATACGACCGCGCCGAGACCGGCCGCGATGGACAGCAGGAAGCCGAGAACGGCCTTGAGAGGCACCAGGATCGAGCGGAAGGCCAGCATCAGCAGGAGCAGCGCGAGCACCACGATGATCGTGACGAACAGTGGCAGCGCCGCGGACAGCTTCGCCGACACGTCGATTCCGGCGGCGGTCGCACCGGCGACGTAGGCCGTGCCGCCCGCGTCGGTCACCGGGGTCACCGCGTGGTCGCGCAGCCGGTGCACCAGGTCGGTGGTCTTCTGGTTGTCGGGGCCGGTCTTCGGTACGACGCCGAGGACGGTGATCGCGCCGTCCTCGGTGGCCGTGGGCGGGGCCACGGTCGCGATGTCCGGGTCCTTGCCGACGGTGTCGGCGACCTGCTCGACGACCGTCTCGCGCTGCGCGGCCGGTATCCGGGTGCCGTCGACGACGACCACGAGGGTCGCGTTGAAGCCGGGGCCGAAGCCCTTGGTGAGGAGTTCGTAGCTCTTGTGCTGGGTGCTCGCGGTGGGCTGGGTCTCGTTGCTCGGCAGTCCCAGGCGCAGTCCGGTGGCGGGCAGGGCGAGGGCGAGCAGCCCGAGGACGCTCACGACCAGGACCGGGACGGGGAAGCGGGTCATGAGGCGGCCCCAGGCCAGACCCCAGGACCCGGGTTTGCGCTCGCGGCCGGGCGTCTGAGTCTGCGGGGAACTCTCCCCCGGCCGTGCGCTCTTGGGGCGCAGGCGTTCGCCGAGGAAGCCCAGCAGGGCCGGAACGAGGGTGAGGGCCACCAGGACCGCGAGGAGTACGGTTCCGGCGGCGGCCAGGCCCATCACGGTGAGGAAGGGGATGCCGGTGGTGGCGAGCGCGGCGAGCGCGATGATGACCGTGACGCCCGCGAAGGTCACGGCGCTGCCCGCCGTCCCGGTGGCGCGGGCGATCGAGTCGGGTACGTCCTGCCCGGGGTCGGCGAGCTGTTCGCGGTGGCGGGAGACGATGAACAGGGCGTAGTCGATGCCGACCGCCAGGCCGATCATCAGCGCGAGGACGGTCGCGGTGTTCGTCATCTCGATGAAGCGGGACAGGAACTGGACGGTCAGCACGCCCACCCCGACGCCGACGAGGGCCGTCACCAGGGGCAGCCCGGCCGCCACGAGTGAGCTGAGGGCGAGCGCGAGCACCACGAAGGCCACGACCACGCCGATGACCTCGGCGGGGCCGCCGACCTCGGCCGGCGGGGTGGACACGGTGCCGCCCAGTTCGACTTCGAGGCCGGCTTTCTTCGCCGGGTCCAGGGCGTCGTCGAGCCGGTCCTTGGCGGACTGGGGCACGCTGTCGGCCGGCTTGCCGAACAGCGCGTCGGCGTAGCCGATGGTGCCGTCCTTCGACACGGCGCCGGTCTTCGCGGGGTCGGATACGTTGACGACCCCTGGCACCGCGGCGACCTCCTTGAGGGTCGCGGCGATGGCGCGCCGCTCCTTCTCGCCGGTGAGTTTCGCACCCTCGGGGGCGGCGAACACGATCCGCGCCGTGCCGCCGGCGGCTTGCGGGAACTTCGCCTTCAGCAGGTCCTGGGCCTGCTGGGACTCGACGCCCGGCACCGAGAACTCCGTCGTCACCTTGCCGCCGAGGGCGGTGCCCAGGCCGGCGGTCACCGCGAGGAGCAGCACCCACACCGCGAGCACCCGGCCCCGGCGGCGCGCCGCCCAACGTCCCAGCGTGTACAAGCGTTTCGCCACGGCAGGTCTCTTTCGTCCGAAGGGTCGGCAGCTGTCGTCCAGCAAGATTTTTACAGCGTAATGCATTTTTACTTCTCGATGTAAAAATACAGTCCGCCGCTATGCTGAATGGCATGGACAGGGTTGCGGCGGGGGACGGTCTGCGTGAACGCGGCAAAGCCAAACGGCGGGCCGCGATCACACGCGCGGCCTTCGAGCTCTTCGCCGCGCAGGGCTACGACGCCACGACGATCGCGGAGATCGCCGCGGCAGCCGAGGTGTCCCCGCGCACGGTGACGCTGTACTTCCGGTCCAAACAGGACATCGCCTTCGCAACCTTCGATGCCACGGTGCTGCACCTGACCGAGATGCTGCGCGGCCGCGCCGCCGGGGAGAGCGTCATGCACGCCCTGGAGGGCTGGCTGCGCGCGGAGATGGCCTGCCACGACGAGACCGACGAACTCGAACAGCGCATGTTCGAGGCCAACCCGGAACTGCGGGCGGTGCGCACCGCGCGGATGGCGGCGGCCATTGAGGAGGGGGCCCGCATCATCGCCGAGGACACCGGTCAGGCCCCGGACGGGATCGCCCCCCGCCTCGCCGCCGCGGCGGCCGCGGCCGTGGTCACCGAGATCTTCCAGTATCCCGAGGGAACCGAGCGAGACCAGGCCGTCGGCGCGGCCATGGCCTTTCTCACCGCCGGCATCGAGGCCGTGGCCGCGAGCGCACGGCACTGACCCCTGCGGCCGCGGGAGTGCCCCCGGGGTGGATCAAGCAGATGCGGCCGCTGCGTCGTGCCGGACCGGCGCGCATGTCTCCCGGGCGCGAGCTTCGTCGGCCCGAGCGGCCGCGGTGAGGTGCGCGGCGCCCCGACCCTGGTCGGCCGATCTGCGGCGGCCAGCGACCCGGAGACGGCCCAGCGCCTGTGGGCGGTCTCCCAAGAACTCACCGGAGTCACGTTCCCGTAGTTGGCCGCGATCGCCGGGGCCTGAGCGCCCCGCGCCCCCACGCCCCTCACCCGGGGAACGCAGGTGGATACCGAAGAACCGGGCCAGAACAGCCGGAGCGGCTGACAGCACGCCGGTTCGACAGGTCACTCCGAGATCTGCGCTCCTCGCAGGAGGTCGGCGACGTGCACCTGCCACGCCCACTCCTTGTGGTCGAGGAGTGGTTGGAATCGGAGTACCACCGCGACCGCCTGCCGCTGGAAGGCCCCCGAGCCTCGGATGCATCACTCTGGCCGTCGTAGGCGCGTGCCGCTGCCGCTGACGGACTGAGCACGCCCGTGGCCATCGGCGACAGTTGAGCTGCTCAGTCACAAAAATGTGTTCGTTAACTCGCGGGATCTTCCGGATGATCTGGAGCGGCTCCGGTGTGACTGGTCGAAATAGATGTCACCTGGTCGCTTGATCGGTCACGCGGACCTCGCGTGAGCTGCTCGGGCCGCCGCACGTCCGTGGGCTCGTCGCGCCGCCTCTTTCACCCTGCTCCCTCCACCTCCTAGGCTGCTCCCCATCCGCATCTCTTTGCATGTCCGGGACAAGGGGCTCTCCATGGCGCATCCGAGCGCAGCCGATGAGATCGGACCGTTAATCGGCGAGTACGGATATGACTGGGAGCGGGCCCGGCGCAACGCTGTGGGCTGGCTTGTCGTCGGCGTGCTGGGCACCGCTGTCGGCCTCCCTCTGACCATCGGATACATCGCCGACGCCGGAAGCAGCGGCTTCAGCCCGGCGCCCGGCTTCTTACTCGGCACGGGCCTGGCCGCGCTCGCCGTCGGCGGCACCCTGCTGACCCTCAGTGTCACCCGCCGAAGGGAGGTCTTCCGCCTCCACCAAGGCGGCCTTGTGCACCATCGCGCGAACACCGCACGCGTCCTGGCCTGGCAGGACATCGCCCAGGTGGACTACCAGGAGAACGACCGGGGCCCCGCCCGGCTCATGGGCACCGATGTGCACTGCGTGGTCCGCCTCCGGGCCGGCGGCCGCATCCGCATCAGCGGCTACCACTACCGCGCCCACCACCTGGGCAGCACCGTGTGGCGTGCCGTCACCAAGGGCGAACCTCCGGCTGCCCCCTGACCACCGCGGCATCAAAGGGTAAGAGTTGTTCACAGGAACGCTCCGCCTGCGGTGAAGGAGGCGGTTGAAGATCGCTTCCCGCCCTCGGGGCATTCCGGAGCCTCCGTCAGACCCGGAGCGGTTCACTCCTCAACAGGTATGGGGGCTGGGCCGCCGGGCGATGAGGCGGGAACGCCGTTGGCCCGCAACGGACATCCCTCACGGCATCCTGAACATTGATCAGATGCCCGCCAAGCCGTGGGAGGGGCGGGCGGCCTGTGCATCCGTGCCCAGGCCGCCCGACGCGATCAGCTGAAGAACGGGTCGTCCACGACGTGAACCCAGCCGCCGCCCGGCTGGCGTCGGAGGATCTCGGTGGTGGTGGAGAGCACCGGCTCCGGTCCGACCCCGGTGAGGGTGGCGTTGTTCGACACCAGGGCGACGTCGTCGACCTGTCGGATCTCGCGCGGTTCGAGCTTGAGGCGGGCACCGCTGTCCACCATCTGCTGCATGGCCTTGCGGATGGCGTCCGTGCCCACCAGGTGGGTTCCGGGAGTGGGGACGAAGTGGGCGTTCGGCTCGTAGAGCGACACCAGACCCTCGACGTCGCCGGCCTCCAGGTACTCCATGTACAAGGCCCCCACCTGCTGGGGCGTCTCGGCACGGCGCCGGGCGGTGACGCCGACCGGCTTGTCGCCCCAGCCGGCCGCGTCGATCAGGTCGTACCAGTTGGGATAGGCGCCGTAGGGCAGGTGGCGACGCAGCAGATCGCCTATGAAGGTCGTCGGGGACGCCTTCTGGGGCTTGGCTGCAGCCTGGGTGATGATGATGTCGCTGAACCCGTGGGCCAGGTCCTGACGCGGCAGCAGGGCGTGCACTTCGTCGGCGAGGCCGGCCGGAAGGCTCTCACGCTGGATTCCGAGGATGTCGGTGGCGGTACCAGCCTGGGCCAGCGCAACCTCAATGCCCTTCCGCGAGGCGATGCCGTCCGAGGTGTGCAGAGCGATGGCGTCCCAGGCGACGGCGATACGCCGTTCCTCGACACCGTGCTCGCGGAGGAATGCCGCTGCGATGTCGGCGCCTTCGACTTCGAAACGCTGGTCGCCGTTGCTGCCCTCCTCGCTCAGTCCCAAGTCGTGCAGGACGCAGCTGACGAACAGCAGTTCGTCGTCGTAGTCGGTACCGGCGTGCAGACCCTGGTTCTGGGCATGGGCGCGGGCGAAGACGTAGCTGCGGACGCAGTGATCGTGGATGAAGGCAGGCGTGGTCCGTGCCGCGAAGGCGAATGTGTCCCGGGCGAGGCTCGTGTCGGGGAGGTCGAGCTGCTCGAAGACGGACAGGTGTGCGTCGGTGGTCATGATGTGTCTCCTTCTGTCGGGCCCCGGTTCCCGGGGCAGACCGGCACGGTGGCCGGGCGGCACGCTCACGCGTGCCGGGTATGGGGGGTGCGGCCGCACGGCACGTGGAGTGACAGCCGATCGCCGCACCGGGGGATGCGCGGCTGGAGTGCTGCGCTTACAGCCGGGCGACGAACGCGCCGATGTGCGCGGCCACCTGGTCGGGTACCTCAAGGGGGGAGAGGTGGCCGGTGTCCTTCAGGACGGTCAGCGTGGCGGTCGGGATCAGCGGCAGCAGGTGCTCGGCGAGCACGGTCGGCGGGTCGACCTTGTCGTGGCTGCCCGCGAGAACCAGCACCGGCACCTCGATGGCTGAGACGCCGGCCGACGCGTCATGGACCATGCCCTGGCGCGACCATGCAAGACGCGCCTGCTCGCCGCCGCGCATACTGTCCTCGACCACCTGCCGGCGCAGCTCGGGAGTCAGCCCGCCGTGGGTCAGCATCAGGTCGATGCTCTGAAGAATCGCCTCCTCGCTTTCGTAGGCGTGGAAAGCCATCTCCTGCATCTGCTCGGTCACCCCGATCGGGGCGGGCGGCGCGGGCGCCACGAGGACGACTCCCCTCAGACCGGCGGGCTTGCGTGCGGCCAGCAGCTGAGCCACCTTGCCGCCCATGGAATGCCCGACGAGCACGTAGCCGGAGTATCCGAGCGCGTCGATGACCTGCTGCGCGTCGTCCGCGAGCTGCTCCAGGCCATAAGGTCCCGGCACGCTCGTGGAGTCGCCCCATCCGCGCTGGTCGTAGGCCACGAAGCCCTGTCCTGGATCCAGGCGCTGCAGCACCGGGATCCAGGTGCGCCGTGAGCCTCCGTAGTAGTGCAGGAAGATCAGCGCCGGGCTGTCACCCTCGCGGACGTGGGCGTACACCTGGCCGCCCTGCACGTCGAAGAAGCGGCCCACCACATTCTGCGAAGTCATTGCGGCTCCTCGTCCGGGGCCGGGGCTCTCGGACCGCTCCACCGGTGTGTGGAGTCGGCTGCCCCGCGCTCGCCCTTCGATCCTGTTCCGGAACCTCTCTTCCAGGCCACGGCTCATCTGCCGCCATGCGCATCTTTTGGGCCAGAGTGTTGCGACTGGTCCTTTGCTTTCCGGCCACACGAGCAGCGCTTGACCAGGAGATTTATCCCGACAGCATTCCTGGGTCAGGGCACGGCGACTTCCTGGCCCTCCCTGCGAGATTGATGCCAGGCGTAATATTGCGGCCATGAACAGGCATCGGGTCATGGTCCTGGCGGTCGACGGCGTGCTGCCCATGGATCTGGGGATCCCCACGCAGATCTTCAACGCCCGTCCGAACACCCCCTACGAGCTCACGGTGTGCGGCGACACCGAGGAGGCCGTGACCACGAGTTCCGGTTTCACCCTCGGGCTGACCGCGGGTCTCGAGGCGCTCGCCGAAGCGGACACGATCATCGTCCCGGGCTTCGAGGACTTCCGGCGCCCTCCGCGCCCGCGGGTGAGGGCCGCTCTCAAGCTCGCCGGCCGCGCCGGGATACGCATCGCTTCCATCTGCACCGGCGCCTTCGCCGTCGCCTCGGCCGGACTGCTCGACGGCCGCACCGTCACCACCCACTGGGCCATGGCGGATGCCCTCGAAGAGCTCTACCCCCGGCTGCGCGTCGACCGCAACGTCCTCTACATCGACAACGACACCATCCTGACCTCCGCGGGCTTCACGGCCGGCATCGACCTGTGTCTGCACCTGGTCCGCAAAGACCTCGGCGCAGCCGTCGCGAACGACATCGCCAGGGACATCGTCGCCGCCCCGCACCGCGACGGCGGACAGGCCCAGTACATCAACCGGAGCCTCCCCGCCCCCCAGGCCACCACGCTCGCCGACACCCGTGACTGGGCCCTGCTCCACCTCGAAGAAGACCTCACCATCCCCCACCTCGCCGACCGCGCCGGAGTCTCCCCACGCACCCTGACGCGCCTGTGGCGCCAGGAAACCGGCGTCAGCCCCCACCAATGGCTCCTGACCGCCCGCATCAACCGTGCGCGAGAACTCCTGGAGGCCACCGACCTCCAGGTGGAGCAGATCGCCGTCCGGTGCGGCCTCGGCAGCGGCGCCAACATGCGCGCCCGCTTCCGCGACACCGTCGGCAATACCCCCACGGCCTATCGCCGCACCTTCCAGCACCAGGCCGCCTGACGGCGAAGACCGGACCGCGCGGTCACGGAGTCCGTCGACCCAGGCGCGCGTCCGTCCCGGCGGTGTCCAGGGCAGGAAGAACGCCTCACGGCAGGGCGTCGAGAAGGCTCGTGGCCCGCACGGCTCGAACGGGCATGATCGCGCAGTTCGGCCCTGTGCGGCAGCCCGGGCAAGGTCGGCGGCGACCCTCACCGGTCACTGGTCCACCGCCGAAGGCTCCAGCGCGTCTTCTACACTTCCGCGCTGGTCAGCGTCCGCTACGACCCGAGCTCGCGGAAGTTCTACGACCGCGAACGCGCCGGAGGGAAGAAGCACCTCCAAGCCGAGCTCGCCCTCGCCCGTCGGCGCGGCAACGTCCTGTGGGCCCTGATCAGTGACCGAAGTCGCTACGAAGTGGCGCCCCTGTGGTTGCGATCGCTTGGCAACAGCATCAGGAAGCGAAGGTGCGGCGATAGTTCGACGGGCTGGTCCTGGTCGTCGCGGTGAAGTGGATGCGCAATGACTCCGCGGAGCCGAAGCCGCTTCGGTGGGCGATGTCGTCGATGCCCAGGCGAGTGGTCTCGAGGAGTTCGCGCGCGCGGGCTACGCGTTGCACGGCCACCCAGTTCATGAGGCTCGTTCCGGTCACGACCCGGAATCTGCGACGCAGGGTTCGTGTGCTCATGTGGCTGTACCGGCTGACCGACTCCAGGGAGAGCGGCTCGTCGAGGTGTTCCAGGATCCAGGCGATCACGTCGGTGATCTCGGAGTCGCCGTCGGGCGGGATGTGCTCGATGAACTGGGCCTGTCCTCCTTCGCGGTGGGGCGGACTGACCAGGAAGCGGGCCATCGTGTTGGCGGCGGCCTGACCATGGTCGAGCCGCAGGAGATGCAGGCACAGGTCGGTTCCGGCGAGGACACCCGCGGAGGTGAAGACGCCGGCGTCCTCGACGTAGAGCTCCGCTTCGCGGACCTTGACCGACGGGTGGCGGTCTCGCAGCAGGCCGGCCCAGCGCCAGTGGGTGGTGGCGCTGCGGCCGTCCAGGATCCCGGCCGCAGCCAGGGCGAAGGCGCCCGTGCAGATCGACACCATGCGGCTGCCCCGGTCGTGTGCGTCACGCAGTCGTTCGACCAGTTCGGCGTCCGGAGACCCGGTGGGGTCCTGCACTCCGGCGACGATCACGGTGTCCGCCGTGTCCAGCCGGTCGAGCGGCTCGACCTCGCGGGGCACCAGCGAGTTCTCCGCGGGAACCGCGCTCACCAGGGTCAGCTCGTAGGGGGCGCCGCCGGGCCAGCAGGCGGTCACCCAGTCCGGCCAGCGGCCGAAGACCTGCTGGGGAACGGCTACGTCCAACAGCACGTAGCCCGGCTGCACCACCACTGCGACCTTGGCCGGATCCTTGGGATTAATGTCCATCTGGCCATCGTATGGTGACGCCGGTCTTCCTAGGCTGGTCGCATCACGCTGATCGCGATTAGTGAGGAGACGCGCAGTATGTACGTAGTCGTCGAGACATGGACACCGAAGCCCGCGTTCTTCGCCGCCGACGAGGAGGCGCGGAACGACCTGTTCACCGGGATTCAGGAAGCCATGAAACAGCTCGCGGACATCGGCTTCGTGACGCTTGGCTGGGGCAGGGTGGAACCGGCCGCGCATTCCGCGTCCTATGAATGGTTCGCGGTCTGGCAGGCCCCTTCGCGGGAAGTGGCAGACGTGTTCCTGAGCGGTGTCGAACGCTCCGGCTGGTACACCTACTTCGAGCAGTCCAACGTCGTGGGTGAGCTGCGGCCGGCCGATGCGGTCATGGCCGAGCACCTGGCACTGGAGGCTGAGGTCAGGTGAGCGTGCTCGAGAATCTGCCGGAGGAGATCGGAGGGTGGCCGTGTACCGCGGCTACGGAGGCCGCTGTTGCCTTCACTGCCGAGCACTCTCCGGAATGGCTGCTCAACCACACGGTCCGCAGCTACTTCTACGCTCGTAGTACCGCCACCGCCAGGAACCTCGTTGCCGGGGTGGACTACGACGACGAGACGCTCTTTCTCGCCACGGTGCTGCACGACATCGGTCTGACCGACGCGGGGCAGGGTCCGAACCGGTTCGAGGTGGACGGTGCGTTCCGGGCCGCTCGATTCGCCCGGGAGCACGGGCTGTCCGATGTCGCCGCCGACCAGATCTGGGATGCGGTGGCGCTGCACACCTCGCCGGGGATCGCGCCCCACAAGCATCTGGTCGGCGCTCTCGCGCATTTCGGTATCGGTGCCGACATGTTCGCCTTCGGTGTCGAGGAGGTGGACCGGGCGGTACTGGACGCGGCGCACGAGGCGTTTCCGTATCTGGATCTGCGGAACAAGATCCATGCACAGGTGGTCCATCAGATCGACGAGCAGCCGTCGAAGTGGGCGCCGGTGTCGTTCGTCGACATCGTGTATCGCAAGCACCGGCCGGACAATCCGTTCCCCGGGCTGGACGAACTGGTCGCCGCCCCGGTGCGTCCGGAGTAACGACGTCTCACGATGCCCGCGGCCGGGTGCCGTGGCCGCGAGGAAGGCCAGGGCGGTCGCGATGCGGGGACCGATGCCGTCGGGAGCGGGAGCGGAAGTACAGGGGGACCGTGCGCGGTGCGACCTCGGCCGACGCGCTCACCCGCGCCCGGGACCAGCACGTGGCCGCCACCACGGCCGCCTGAGCCACCCCGGGGCACTCCATGAACGAAAGCGCACCACATGCCCGTCCTGACCCATAACGTCCATGCTGCCGGGGCACTTGTCCGAACAACTCGTCCGTCCTGGTCACAGGCGAGCGCGACGCGCCGCTCCTGATCGACGGCCGGTTGACGCTCGCCGAGCGGCACCAGATCCTTGCGCCGATCATCGACAGCGGCAAGAAGCCGACCACCGCGGTGGTCGTGAGCGCCGCCCCGGATTGCTGTCTGAAACAAGCGATGCTCGAGCGGTGTGCCGATCTGGGCCTGCCGGTGTTTCCGGACCTGGGCGCCAGGGTCGCCATCGGCCTGCTGGCCCGGGCCTGACCGTGTCCACGGTTACCGGCGTACCTGCGCGGCGGACAACTGATGCCAACGCCTGGGTGGCGATGGCCGCAGAGTTCGTCCTTACTGGCAGTGTCCTGTTCGTCGTGGTGACCGCTGTCCGCTGGGTGACGGCATCGCCACTCAGCGGGGCCCTGCCAAAACCGTATCCTCAGTCCGCGGTCGTGGCGGTGATTGTCGGCGCGGCGCTCGCGGGGGCACTGTCCTCTCCATGGGGCCGTTGTTCCGGCGGACATCTCAACCCGGCGGTGACCTTCGGTCTGTGGCTGACCGGTGCCTTCCCCGGCCGCCGGGTTCCGGCGTACTTCGCCGCCCAGCTCACCGGTTCCGCGGCGGGTACCGGCCTGGCCCGCTTCGTGTGGGGCCCGGTCCTCGCGGACCGGATGTCCTACGCCGCGGTCGAACCCGCGCCTTCCTGCTCGCAAGCCTTGCTGTTCACCGTCGAAGCCATGTCTACCGCCGCTGTCCTCACCGTCACCCTGCTGCTGATGTCCCGTCGCTCGTGGACACGCTGGATCCCGCTGGCTCGCCCCGCCGCCACCGCCGTGGTCATGATCGCCCTCGGTACCCTCACTGGCGGGTCCGCCAATCCCGCCCGTCAGTTCGGCCCCGCTCTGTGGGCCCACCGGCCGGGTGACTGGTCACATCTGTGGCTCTACCTGGTGGCACCCCTTGCAGGCGCGGCCCTCACTGGTGGGGTCGCCCGGTACCAGGCATGTCGCCCTGTCCATCCTCCGGGGAGGAGCGACGGCCGGTCGCGCGAGAGGCGATCGGAGAGCAGGGCTTGCTGAAGTCGGTGGCGTTGGTGAAGCCGAGCTGCGCCGCGATACGGGCGCGTCGCCGTGTCCCAGGAGGCCTTTGGCTTCCAGGACGACTCGCCGTGCGATGTCTTTCGCCCCGGTCCGGGCTCGGCAGGCGGAAGGCGGCCGTGCAAAGGCTTGCGCCGGCCTCCTGGTCAGCCGCAGCTGCGATCATGGGTGTATGGCTGGTATGGGAAGCCCGGATGTTGTCGACGTCAGCTATTACAATCCGGATCAGCCCCGGCTGGGGCTGGAGGTTTTGTCCTTCGCGATGCTGCGTGAGCGGCTGTCGCCGTCTGTGGCGGCGGCGCCCAGTCGTCCGGACTTCCATCAGCTGACCCTGGTCACCCGCGGCGAGGGTACCGCGTTGATCGACTTTGTGGGTTACCCGTGCGCTCCGGGGACGCTGCTGCATTTGCGTCCTGGCCAGGTGCAGCGTTTCCCTGCGGATCCGCAGGGGGGCATTGCGGATCTCGATGCGACCTTGGTGGTGTTCACGCCCGCCTTTCCACCGCCGGTGCCTGCCAGTTCAGCCGTCATCGACGAGGGACTCAGTCCTGCCGCTTTCTCCCTGTCCGCGGTGGAGTACCGGGCCATGTCGGTGGCGGTGGCCGAGATAGCGGCGGAATACGCCACGCTGGCCGAGCGGGACGCTTCGCAGGCGGAACTCACCGTGGAGCTGCTGCGGCAGCTTCTTGCTGCACTGCTGGTGCGTATTGCCCGGTTGCCGCATCCCGGTGAATGGAATCCTGCGGCGGGGGGCGAGGTGTTCCGGGTCTTCCGTGGCGAGCTGGAACGCGCGTTCGCCACGAGGCGCCGTGCTGCCGAGTATGCCGCGCACCTCGGTTACTCGCCGCGGACGCTTACGCGAGCCTGTCTGGCCGCTACGGGCCGTACCGCGAAGGATCTCATCGACGACCGTGTCGCCCTGGAGGCCCAGCGGCTGCTGGTGCATACCGGCCTTCCTGTCGCGTCCGTCGGGCGCATGCTGGGCTTCACGGAGCCCACCAACTTCGGGAAGTTCTTCGAGCGGACGGTGGGTGCCACTCCCGGCGCGTTCCGAGCCACGCAGCGCTGACAACCCCGCCCGCTTGGGACAGCCAGAGGCATCTGGGCCGTGGGGCGGGGACTGCGCCGAGCCGGGCTCTCCGAGGCGCACGCCTTGAGCGGATCAGTGAGTCCATTTTCGACCATGGCGCGACTCTTGCGCACCTCGCCGGCGCAGCACGCATCGCGCATTGTTTAAGCACGCAGTCAGCGCGTTATCCGCTTCCGGTCAAGTCTCTGACTGCCTGGCGAGGCCGGGAGGAAGGGAGAAAACAACCATGCCGTACGCAGACGTCAACGGTGCCCGCCTCTACTTCGAGGACAGCGGTGGTGAGGGCCCGGTCGTGGTCTTCAGCCACGGCAACCTCATGGACCGTGACATGTGGGTGCATCAGATCCAGCTCCTGGCCGGGGACTTTCGGGTCGTCGTGTGGGACGAGCGGCTGCACGGCCGGACCGAGGACGACGGCAAGACCTACACCTACTGGGACTCGGCCGCCGACTTGATCGGGCTGCTGGATCACCTGGGCGTGCGGCAGGCGGCGCTGGTGGGGCATTCGCAGGGCGGCTTTCTGTCGATGCGGGCCGCTTTGCTGGCACCTGAACGGGTCAAGGCCCTGATACTGATCGACACGACGTCGGTCGCCTGGCCGCCCGAGGCGCTGGCGCAGATGCGTGGTGTGTCGGAGGGATTCCGCGCCGCGGGTCCGGAGGCAGTGGCCCCGGTATTGCTGGGGATGCTGCTGGGACAGCCCGCGATCCACGACCAGTGGCTGGCGAAGTGGAGGGCACAGCCGCGTGAGCGGCTCGCCGACGCGGTGCAGGTCCTGATGGGGGTGGACGACATCACCGACCGGCTCGGTGAGATCACGGTGCCGGCCTTGGTCGTCCATGGCGACGCGGACCAGCCGATTCCCTACCCGTTGGGCCAGGCACTGGCCGGGAAGATCCCCGGTGCCCAGGAGCTGGTCACCGTGACCGGGGCCGGACACACGCCGAACCTCACTCATCCCGACCACGTCAACCCGGCATTGGCCGGCTTCCTTCGCCGGCATGCCTGACGGTCCCACACCCCTCCCGCGCGTGGAACGTGCAGCGGCGGTCAGCACAGCGGTGCTGCCCGCGCGGCATCCCGGCGACATTCACACACGGGTCTCAGCACCCGCCGTTTCAACGGTCTGCACGACATCCAATTCTGAGAGGAACGACCATGTCGACTCCCATTACCGACCCGGCGCAGCTCCCCCCGGCCTTCGAGAAGGCCATGAACTCCGGCAATCTTGACGAGGTCCTGAGCCTGCTCGCCCCCGGCGCGGTCATGCGTACCGTCACCGGTGAGACCGTCACAGGTCAGGCGCTGCGCGACTACACGGCAGGGTCGATCGCCGGTAACGCCCAGCTGTCCAACGGCCCGTCGCGCGTTGTGGCCGGCGGCGACATCGCGTTGATCAGCGAGGAGTGGACCCTCGAGATCACCGGTCCCGACGGCAACCGGAAGAAGGCCACCGGCACCACGGCCAATGTCGCCCGTCGTGGTCAGGACGGCACCTGGCGCATGGCGATCCTCAACCCCCTCGGTACCGCCGCCTGAGAGTCCGTGGGCGGCCGGGCCCCCCGATGCCCGGCCGGCCCCCTCCCACCAACGCAGCCGCCGCCGGCCTGGGGCTGTCGCCGAGCACGATCGGCACCCACGTCCGGTCGATCTTCGCCAGGCTGGGCATTCACTCGCGCGTACAACTCGCGAACGAACTCCACGGACGGGAAGCCGAGTTGTCGGGTCGGAATCCGGCGCCCCCGGGAACTCCGGATTGAGCTGACCGCACTTGCGTGCATCCACCTCGGGCAGCGTCCAGGGCAGGAAGACGTCCCGGTGAATGATGGGGTCACCACCCGGTCGATCGACTCGGCGATCAATGTGCTGCCGGGCCAGGCAGCGGATTCGGCCGCCTCTGCCCGCCGGTCGCGAGGGCAGTCCGATCCGCCGGCCGAAGTTCCGCTGAACGTCCTGAAGATCCTCTTCGGCGCTCGACACGCCCGGTCGGGCAAGACGGACGCCATGCGTGTGCTGGTGACGGACGACGACGCCCGTCTCATGGAGCTGCTCCAACAGGGCCTTCGCGCAGAGGGTTTCGCGGTGGACGCCGCGAGCGACAGCCTTGACGGTCTCGCCAAGGCGGCGGCCGACACCCACGACGTGATCATTACCGACGTCGTGATGCCGGCCTCAACGGCTGCAAAGTGCGCGCCCACCTGCAGTCGATCGGCGACAACGCCCCGATTCTCATGCTGACGGCGAAAGACGGTGAGTACGACGAAGCGGAAGGACCGGAGACCGGGGCCGACGACTGTCCGACGAAGCCCTTCTCTTTCGTCGTCCTCACCGCCCGGCTGCACGCTCTGATAAGTCGCGTGCGCCCGGAGCGGCAGATCGTCCAGCTCTTCGGGGACCTGGAGATCGGCACAGGAGCCCGCCGTGGCCGCCACGCAGGCACGGACACTCTGACCTGGGCCCGGCGGTGTGCTGGTGAGTGCAGGCGACAGGGGAGTCCACCGTGACGGTCCAGCCGAGGTCGCCTTCGGTGTCGGCCCGGTTCGGAGAGCGGGCCGGTCCGGTACTTGAACGTGATCGCGTCGACCCTGCCACCGCGCACCCGACCTGGCATCCGGTGGGGTGACACGGGCGTGATCCGTGCCCACTGGGCGTCGGTCAACGGCGCACCGGATCAACGATCCGATGATCCGGAAGAGACGTCCCAGGTCCGGCTCCGAGGCTTCCTCGGGCGGCTCAGGGTCGTATCTGCGGCGGGTGGGTGCCTCCCACCACGGCCAGATCCTCGAAGCGGATCTCCTCGCCGCAGGCGGCACAGTCCGCTCGGGTGTGCAGGACGGCACCGCATCGGTGCTGGAACTCCGCTGTGGCGATGCCGTCCCGGCAGTACGTGTCGCCCCACTCCTTGAGGGCGGCGAGCACGGGGAGCAGGGCCCGGCCTGCCTCCGTGAGGATGTATTCGTCACGCGGTGGATGCTCGCTGTAGCGCCGCCGTTCCACGACGCCGGCCGTCTCCAGCCGACGCAGCCGTGTGGACAGCAGTGTCCGGGAGAGCCCGACGGCGTCGGCGATCTCGGAGAAGCGGCGGTTGCCGTACAGCAGCTCGCGCACGATCAGCAGCGAATGGCGTTCACCCACGACGGCTACCGCGTCGGCCACGGAACAGACACGGGGCGTCGGTGCAGATTCAGTACTCACTGTGCTAGATTAACGTCATCAGTGGGTACATTTTTTGTACTCACTTCTCCGGCGTGACCGCAGCCCTCAACGGGGTCCGGTGCGGCCGTACGACAGTCAAACCCCGCTTACGAACGACAAGAGGCGAACGCCATGACCACCGAAGCCAACAAGCAGGTCGTCCTCGCGGCCAATGACGACACATCTGGCCGCAAGAACCAGGTGCACCGCGTGCTGGCACAGGGGGACTTCGTCGTGACTCACGCCACGACCACGTTCCCCGACGGCGGACAGGCCGCAGCCTTCGATCTCTGGCGGGTCGCGGACGGGCAGATCACCGGCCACTGGGGTGACCAGGAGCCGATCGTGGAACAGACGGCCAACGGTCACACCCAGGTCGACGGGGTCGCCGTCATCGACACGGCGGCCGACGCGGACGCCACGCGCAGGGTGGCGGAAGAGACGGTGCGCACGATTCTGGTCGACAACGACTTCTCCGACCTGGACCACTACCTGGCGGGCGAGTCCTACATCCAGCACAATCCCCGCTTCGCCGACGGCATCAGCGGGCTGGCGGCCGCACTGGGTGAGTTGGCGAAGTCCGGCCAGTCCCTCAAGTACTCCGACGTACTGGACGTCGTCGCCGAGGGGAACTTCGCCTACTTCCGTTCGGTGGGCGTCTTCGCGGGGGCCGACTTCGTGTTCCACGACCTGTTCCGGGTGGCGGACGGGCGAGCCGTCGAGCACTGGGACGTCATTGCTCCGAGGTGAGAGGGGCGGCTGAGCTGTCCGGCCCCATCAAGGTGCCGCCAGGCAACCACCACACGGAAAAGGGCGTGGTAGAGATGGTCTCCCAGACCGATTTGGCGTACGAAGTCTTCATCTCCGATCCGATCCCCACCAGCGTCACGGATCCCATTCCGAACGGAGAGCTGTTCTCCTGGTCGCCGATGTCGACCACGCTGATCTATGGGGAGAAGAATGCTGTGCTGGTCGATCCACCGCTGACGATCGAGCAGGCCCGGAGGGTGGGTGACTGGGTCGAACAGTCGGGCAAGCGCCTTGAACACATTTTCATCACGCACGGTCACGGTGACCACTGGTTCGGCTCCGGCCCTCTGGTCGAGCGCTTCCCCGGCGCGGTGGTTCTCGCCGGCGAGGACAGCATCCGTCTCATGCGGCAGCAGAGCTCGGCGGAATTCAGAAGGGCCCAGTGGGACAACCTGTTCCCCGGTCAGATCCCGCCGACTCCGGTGCTCGCGCGACCCGTACCACCGCAGGGCTTTCTTCTGGAGGGCAACGTTCTGCGCTCCGTCGATGTCGGGCACAGTGATACCGACGGCACCACCGTGCTGCACGTTCCCTCGATCGGGCTCGTCGTCGCCGGCGATGTCGTTTATAACGGCGTGCACGCGTACCTCTCCGAATCTGCGGGCGGCGGGCGTGCAAAGTGGCTTCAGGCGCTCGACGCGGCCGAGCGCCTCGCGCCGCGCCACGTCGTCTGCGGGCACAAGAACAAGGCACTTCCGGACAGTCCCACCACCATCGAGGAAACTCGGCAGTACATCCGTGACGCGGACCGGCTCCTGAAGGAGACAACGAGCCGGATCGAATTCTTCGACGCCATGTGCTCCCTTCATCCCGAACGCCTCAACCGGGCTGTCGTGTGGCTCACGGCCACCGCGCTCATGGACGCGCAGAGCTGAACCTGAGACCGGCTTCGGCCGCAGCGTGAGAGGAAGCCGCGAGCCAGGGCATCACTTCCGGTCATGCCGTCGGTGGAAAGCAGCATCGGCTTTGGTCGGACGTCCCAGCTCGGCTGCGATCCGAGGAGTGAGCACGTCGTTGAAAGGCTGGTACTGCCCGATCGAGCAGCGCGAGCTCACCGCTCGCCATTGAGGGAAGGCGTTCCCCAAGCTGCTCGGCAGGCTGACCGCCCACTCCGTCGACTTCGACGCCGCCATCGAGCCTGAGACATCAGGTGCTGAAGGGGATCTTCAGGACGTTCAGCGGATCTTCAGTGGGTAGGGGCGAGAGTTGCCTCGTTCTCGATCCCGGGGGGAAACGGGGCCGGACGCGTGCCGGTACCTCTGTCTCCACCCCCCCCCGCATGTGAAGGAGTTGATCGCATGAAGGTGCGTAGGAACAGCATCTCGCGTCGTCAGGGTGCCGTGATGGCCGGCGCACTGGCCGTCCTGCTCGCCTCGGGCGGGGTTGCCGCCGCGGCCTCGACCGGCAGCACTGCCGGCAAGCACCACGGCAGCACGGTCTCCGAGGCGCCCGGCAATCCGCAACCGCAGCACATCAAGCCGGGCACCGCCAAGAAGCTGCGAGATCTCACGGTCGTCGAGGACGGCCCCGTCACGGGCGATGGGCCGTCCGTCGTCGAGGTACCCGGCGCGAAGCCGAAGGGCTGGGATCTCGGCGAGGCCACGCCGGTGACGGACGCCCCCGTCGTCGTCGGCGGCGAAGGCAACACCACGCTGCGTTAGCCGCACAGCGACAGGGCAGGCGTGGGGCTGTCGAGTCGCAACCACCGAACGCCCGGCCGGAGACGTCCGGCCGGGCGTTCCGCATGGCATATGCATGACACGCAGCAGCTGCGCCCGGAATCTCGCCCTTCTGCCCAGCGAGATCGCCGGGCAGTCGGATTTTGACCATGGGGAGTCGTCTGCGTATCCGGCAATGACGCGCTTCTGAACATAGTTTTGACGGCGTCGGCCCGACTGGTACAGAGAGCCGGGTGACGGATTCCGGAAAGGACGAAGCGCGATGAGTTCTGTGGAGCGCATACGGCTGACGTACGCCTTCGACGCCTACTGCGGCTGGTGCTATGGCTTCGGACCCGCCTTGCACGAGTTCGCCGCCGTCAATGCGGACCGGATCGAGCTGCGCGTGCTGTCCGGCGGTCTGTTCACCGGCGCGCGCGCACTTCCGGTGTCGGCCTACCCGCACATCCCCGGGGCCAACGAGCGCATCGCCCAACTGACCGGTGTCACTTTCGGTGACGGTTACCGGGCCGCGCTGGCGGACGGAAACGTGGTGATGGACTCCGCCGATGCCGCCACCGGACTGGTCGCGCTGCGCAGCCAGCCAGGCGCGAACGCCCTGGAAGCGGCGGCCGCGATGCAGCGTGCTTGGTACCGTGACGGCCGCAGCCTGTCCGCTCCCGGAGCGTACCGGGAACTCGCGGCCGAACTGAATCTGGACGCCGAGGCGGTGGCGGCCGCGTTCGCTTCACCCGCCGCCCGTGCCGAGGCGGAGGCCGACGTCCTCGAGGCGCGCCGGCTGGGCGTCGATGCCTACCCGACGCTGCTGCTGCATACCGCCCACGGCACCGACCGCCTGGGCGGTCCGGCCACCTCGGCCGACGCGCTCACCCACGCCCTGGACCAGCACGTGGCCGCCGCCACGCCCGCCTGAAGCCGCCTTCACACAACCCCTCCGAACAAGTCATCCGTTCTCGTCACGGGCGAGCACGAAGCACTCCTGGTCGCCGGCCAGTTCGCGCTCGCCGACCAGTACCGGGTCCTGGGGGACGGCATCGACAGCGGCCAGGAGCTGACCACCGTCGTGGTCACCACCGCCGACACCGACTACTACTTCGACCCGGAAGTGATCCGCCAGGCGTTCCCCGACGTCAGGATCGTCGCCACCGCCACCGCCACCGCCACCGCCACCGCCACCGCCACCGCCACCACCACCGTGGAGCGGATCAGGAGCAGTTGGCAGGGCGAGCTCAAGACCTGGGCACACCTGGGCAAGAACCTGCCCACCGAGGTCATCGTCCCGGAGGTGCTGGAAAGGGACCTCGTCAGCATCGAGGGCCACGAATTCGAGCTGCGCGGCGGCCACCCCGGCCTGGTCTGGCACACCGAGTACCTGTGGCAGCCCGAGGACCGCGCGGTGGTGGGCGGGGTCCTGCCGATGGGCGGCCTCTGCGGGTCCCTGTCTCTCCGCGCCTCTCGGGCGCGCGGCGCTCACTGCCCGGGTCGCCTGGCGTCGGGCGTTCGGCTCCCGTCGTCCTCCGCGGAGCGGCCGCGGACGGTCGCGCGGAAGGCGATCGGCGACTGGCCGGTGCGCTGGTGGAAGAACTTGCTGAAGTTGGTCGCGCTGGTGAAGCCCAGCTGCGCCGCGACACGGGCGGCTGATTGATCGCCGTGAGCCAGTAGGCGCTTGGCTTCCAGGACGACCCGCCGGTCGATGAACTCCTTCGCCCCCACCCCGGCTCCGGTCAGCGCGGCCCTGGAGAGGGTGCGCGGTGAGTAGCCCAGGGCCCGGGCGTAGTCCTCCAGGCGGCGGGTGCGGGTGAAGTCGCGTTCGACCGCGTCACGGAAGTGGAGGAATGTCTCCCCTGGGTCCGGCGCCGGGCTGCCGACGGGCGCGGTGCGCTGCGAAAGGCGCAGCACGAGGACCGCCAGCAGGTGGCGCAACACCGCCACATGCGCTTCCAGGGAGATGCCGTGCAACGCCTGGAACTCCAGCGCCAGATGGTCCACGGCCGTCTCCAGCGCGTGACGGTCCTCGGGAGCGGGAGCGGGAGCCTGGAGCACGGGGGCGTACGGATCGTCCATCCGAGCTGCGGCCACGGTGGCCGGATCCAGGAAGTCGCCCTCGAAGAGGACCAGGGTGCCCTCGGCGTCGTCCAGATCACCCCACTGCTGCACCTGACCAGGTCGGGTCCAGAGCCAGGAACCCGGATCGAGGGCGTAGCCGGTGAAGTCCACCGTGTGCCACAACGAGCCGCTGGAGAGGGTGATCAGGTGGTGGAACGTGGGTCGCTGCGGTGCCTGCAGCCGTCCTCCGCCCATGTGGACGGCGGCCCGCTCCCTCAGGTCGGCCAGCGAGATGACCTCGATGCCGGCAGGTGTGCCGACGGCGGGAGCGAAGCCGATGTCCGCGATCTCGCGCGATGTGCCCTGTCGTTTTCTCACCGTCACCCGTAGCCACCGTCACGCAGCGAACCTGGCCAATGCCAGCCTAACCGGAGTGGCCGTCACACCCAAGTGTCGGATTTTAACCATGACCTGTCGGCCTCCTACCCGGTTCACCTGCGAGGGCGCCAATAAGTTGAATCTCGAAGCTTTCACTTTCAAGCGTAGGAGGTACTTGTGACTTCGCCCATCGTGTCCATCGCCTATCACTCCGGCTACGGCCACACCGCCGTCATTGCCGAGGCTGTCCAGCGTGGCGCCAAGGAGGCCGGCGCCGTCGTGAACCTGATCGCCGTCGGCGAGATCACCGACGCCCAGTGGAGGCAGCTGGACGCCTCGGATGCGATCATCTTTGGTTCACCCACCTACATGGGAACCGCTGCCACCGCTTTCCACGGCTTCGCGGAGGCCAGCTCCGAGCGCTGGTTCGGGCAGGCTTGGAAGGACAAGCTGGCGGCAGGATTCACCAACTCGGCTTCCAAGGCGGGCGACAAGCAGTCGACTCTCCAGTACTTCGCGACGCTGGCGTCGCAGCACGGTATGCACTGGGTCGCGCTCGGCCTGCCGGGTGGCTGGAACTCGTCCAAGGGGAGCGAGAACGATCTCAACAGGCTGGGCTTCTTCCTGGGTGCCGCCGCTCAGTCCAACGCGGATCAGGGGACCGAAGGGGTGACGGCCAGCGACATTGCCACCGCGGAGGCGCTGGGGCGTCGCGTCGCGGATACCGCCGCCACGTGGGTGGCCGGCCGCGCCGCACGCGCCGCCTGACCGCGGGCTTCCAGTTCGTGCAGGACCTGCTGGTGAAGCTCCGGGGACGTCGGACTCGGAGTCGGAAGGCCCCGGACCGCGATTGGCCCGGGGCCTTCCGGCTGGTGTGTCCGGCCGCGTTCACCTGCACCGCGTCTTGGGGTCGCCCTCGGGCCGGTTCACCGCCGGCACCCGGCAGCGCCCGTGGGACCCGGTCCGGCAGTGGACCGCGCCTCACGACACCAGTGCTTCGACGGCGTCATGGGTGCCCACCCGGCGCCGGGTCCATGTGCGCAACCCGGAAGCGTCGTTGCGCGTCGCCCGATGACGAAAGTCGTTCAGGCTCTCCCCGCCCGCATGGCCGTCCGTATGGCCGCCCGAATCGCCGCCCCTTCAGTCAGTCCCGGTTGACGTGGAGTGTCCAGGCTTTTTCCTGGATCTGCTTGATGAGGTCTTCGGTGGCGGGCGGCCACACGTTGCGGTAGGCACCGTCGGTGGCGCCGATGATCTCGACCATTTTGTCGATCATGTCCTGGGGGTCGTACTGGCCTTTCATGATGTCGGCGAAGTTGGCGCGGATGTCGGCTTCGCGGGTGAAATTGATGGTGTCGTCGTGCCAGTGGTAGGTGGTGTCTGCAATGCGGTCGTTGAAGCCGGTGTCGTAGGCGCCGGGGTTGATGGTCTGGACGGTGATGCCGGTGGGTGCGAGTTCGTCGCGCAGGCTGGCGGCGATGGCCTCCAAGGCGTGCTTGCTGGCGCAGTAGGGACCCAGGCCGTAGGCGGTGAGGAAGCCGCCCATGGAACTGACGACGACGATGCGGCCCGCCGTGCCGGTGTCGACGAACTTGCGGATGGTCCGCTGTATGAGGTGGAGGTTGCCGAAGACGTTGGTGTCGAAGGTGCCGCGTACCAGGTCGACGGGTATTTCGGCCATCGGCCCGCACTCGCCGATGCCGGCGTTGCTGACGAGGGTGTCGAAGTCCCAGGTGACGGCCGCGGCGATGTCGGCGTCGTCGAGGACGTCGAGTTTGTCGACGGTGACGCGGCCTTGGAGACCGAGCGTTTCGACGTGCCGGCGCAGTTCGGTGACCTGGGACCAGAGCTGGGTGGTGGCGATGACCTGGTGGCCGGCCTGGGCCAGGCCGATGGCGGTGCCGCGGCCGAGGCCGGTGCCGGTGCCGGTGATGAGGATCTTCTTCATGACGGACCTCCGTGAGGGGGGAGCGGCTGGGGGGCGGAGAAAACGGATCCCGAGGTCATACGACGGCGGCCGCGCCCGCGCGGGCGACCTCGCCGTCCTGGGCGGGCAGGCCTCCCGAGACGCCGATCGCGGCGATGAGGGTTCCGGTCTCGTCGTGCAGAGGGACGCCGCCGGCGTAGGGGACGAGGCCACCGTTGGTGTACTCGGTGGCGGGCGCGGGGCCGCCGGGTTTGCAGTATTCCCAGAGGTTTTCGCTGGGTGCGTTGAACAGGATCGAGGTTTTGGCCTTGGTGAGGGCGATATCGATCGAGCCGAGGACGGAGCCGTCCATGCGGGCGAAGGCGAGGAGGTGGCCGCCGCCGTCCACGACGGCGATGTTCATCGGGACGCTGAGGCTGTCCGCGTGGGCGCGGGCTTGTTCGATGACGGTCTGGGCGTCGCTGAGGGAGAGGGGCATCGGGGTCCTTCGGGGCGTGCCGACGGCGGGTGCCGTCCGCAGGGGAGGCCTGGGGAGCGGAGCTCAGCTGATCACCGCGGTCGCGTGATGCTCCATCACATGAACGCGTGAGGTTCCCGCTACCGGCCGCCCGGCGGCCATCACGCCCATGGGCGGTCTTCAACCGTTCATGCCGATGCCGATGCCGATGCCGGCCTGGCAGTACGAGCACGGGCTCCTGCAAGGCTCGGGCGTCGCGTTCGGGTACCGGGCCGATCAGCCGGTGTCGAACGGCACTGGGTGGCGGCGGCTCCCAGGCCCTGCACACCAGTTGGTGCACAGTGATCCAGACGGCTGCCGTGTCCGCACGAGGCGCAACGGGACCCGTACCTTTCGCGGCACAGAACCGTAGGTAGTCCTCGACGGACCTCCCGTACGCGTCGACCGTGTTGGGGGCCTGACCGAGGTCGGTGTTGCGACGGCCGGTCGAGTCCTGGCAGTACACCTCGTACAAGCTTGCCAGCCACTTTGCCTGCGCCGGCATCGCAGCCGAGTGACCTCCCTCCGACCGGGAGATCACCGGGGTCCGGTCGGCTGAGGTTCACGGGTGCCGGATCGCGGTCGGCGGCCAGGCCGGGGCGACGTACGGACAACGGAACATGTGGCGACCCGGCCCGACCTCGAACAGGTCCCTGCCATCGGGGAGTTGGACCTCGGCCCGGGTGTTCGGGGGTACCAGCGCCGCGACGACGAGGATGTCCCCCTTGATGCCCTCGATGCGCCAGCCCGCCTCGGCCCTGCCGTACGGGGTGTCGTGGGCCGCCCTCGCCCATGTCAGATCGCCACCCGGGACCGGGGCGATGCGCAGCCGTCGCCAGCCGGGTTCGGCGGCGGCGAGACCCGCGACCGTACGGTGCAGCCAGTCGGCGACTGCGCCGAGCGCGTAGTGGTTGAAAGAGGTCATCTCGCCGGGATTGACGGTGCCGTCGGGCAGCATCGAGTCCCAGCGCTCCCAGACGGTGGTGGCACCCATGGTCACCGGGTAGAGCCACGACGGGCAGTCTTTCTCCAGGAGCATGCGGTAGGCCAGCTGCGGTTCGCCCGCCGCGCACAGGGCGTCGCAGATCAGCGGCGTGCCGGTGAAACCGGTGGCGATACGGAAGGACGCGCGGCGCACGATGTACGCCAACCGTTCGGCGGCGCCCTGCCGCTGACGCTCCGTCGGCAGGAGCGAGAAGGCGATGGCAAGGGCGTACGCGGTCTGGGTGTCCGAGGCGAGTCGGCCGTCCGGGGTGACGAAACGGTCGGCGAATCGCTCGCGTACCGCCTGCGCGTGGGCGCGGAAGCGGGTGGCGTCCTCCTTACGGTCCAGGAGTTCGGCGGCCTCCGCGAGAACCTCCGCGGAGCGGACGACGTACGCGTTGGCGACGAGGTCACCGTCGGTCCGCGCCTCGCCCGGGCGGTCCGGCGGGGCCTGTGGGTCGAGCCGGTCCCCGAGCTGGAAGTCCTGCCGCCACAGCCCGTCGCCCTCGGCGGTGAGCCGGATCGTCGCCTCGCCCCAGGCCCGCATGCTCGGGTACTGGGTGCGCAGCATCCCCAGGTCCCCGAACCGCTGGTACAGCGTCCACGGCAGGAGCACCGCGACATCGGCCCACACCGCCTGGGCGCCCACGCCCTGGAACGCGGTGGGCAGTACGTCGGGGACGACGAGGGGCGGTACGCCGTCCGGCCGTGCCAGCTGTTCCGCGGACAGGTCGCGCAGCCAGCCGAGCAGCATGCCGGAGCAGTCGTGGAGGAAGGCCGCGGTGGGTGCGAAGACCTGGATGTCGCCGGTCCAGCCCATACGTTCGTCGCGCTGCGGGCAGTCCGTGGGGACATCGAGGAAGTTGCCGCGCATGCCCTGCGCGGCGTTCTCGTGCAGCCGGTTCACCAGTGGGTCGGAACTCTCGAACCACCCGGTGCGGGCCATGTCCGTGTGGAGCACGACCGCTTCGACGTCGGCGGGGTCGAGCGGGCCGGGCCAGTTCCCGATCTCGGCTTATCGGAAGCCGTGGAAGGTGAAGTGCGGCTCGTACACCTCCACGCCTTCGTCTGTCTGCACGCCCTCGCTCGTCTGCACGCCCCTGCCGCGCAGGACGTAGGTGTCCGTGGCGCGGGCGACCCGCAGGGGACGGGTGCTCGGTTCGCCGTGCTCCAGCACCTCCGCGTGGCGCAGGGTGACTTCGTGGCCGGCGGGGCCGGAGACGTGGATGCGCAGCCGGCCGACCAGGTTCTGTCCGAAGTCCAGGACGGTCTTCCCTGACGGTGTCGTGAGGACCGAGACCGGGGCGACTGTCTGGACACGCCTTACCGGAGGGCCGGTCGGTGCCACCAACTCCATTGGAGGTGACGGGAGTTCGTGTACGGGTTCCCAGTCGGACGCGTCATGTCCCGGCGCGGACCAGCCGGGCCGTTCCCGCCGCGCGTCGTAGGCCTCGCCGTCGTAGATCTCCGAACGCAGCAGGGGGCCGGCCGCCGTGCGCCAGTGTGCGTCGGTGCCGACGGTCTGCGCCGTGCCGTCGGCGTAGACGATCTCCAGCTGGGCGAGGAGCGCGCGATGGTCACCGTAGATGTTGCGCCTGCCGCCGTGGAAGCCGAGACGCCCGGTGTACCAGCCCTCGCCCAGCAGTGCTCCGATGGTGTTCTCGCCGGTCCGCAGCAGTGGGGTGACGTCGTAGGTCTGGTAGCGCAACCGGTGAGCGTAGGAGGTCCAGCCGGGGGCCAGTACGTGGTCGCCGACGGGCTCGCCGTTGATCTCGGCCGCGTAGACCCCGTAAGCGGTGATGTACAGCCGGGCCGACGCCGCCGACGCAGGCGATGCGCCGGTGACGGTGCGGACCCCGGGGCGACGGAACCGGTGAGGGTGAAGTCGCGGCGGAGCAGCGCGACGGGAAGCGGCTCCCCGGTGGGGCTACGGTCCGGAGTGACGGGCCGGGCCGTCCAGTCGGCCGGTTCCAGGAGTCCGGTCTCGGCGTACGCGGTTCCCGACCAGGGCGACGGCTCGTCCTCGCCCTCACCCCAGACGCGTACGCGTACGCCGACGCGCTCCCGGGAGCCGAGCCGCCGCCCCGGCCAGGGGACGAGGACGGACTCGGCGGACACCACGCGTCCGGTGTCGGCCATGACGGTGCCGCCGGCGGCGGTGATCTCCACCTGGCGGGCGGCCTGCCGCCAGTCCGCGGCGTCGGTGAGTGTGCGCCAGCTCGGGCGGGGAGCGGGCTCGCCGATGCCCAGGGGCTCGCGGTGGTGCTCGAAGGTGGGCGGTGTGACATGCACGGGAATCAACTCCGGCTCGGATCATGGCAGATGTACACCCGCGGGGCACCGCCCTCGTCAGGGACGGGCTCCCCGGCGGTGGCCCGCACGCCCTCGCGGACGGTCTCGCCGGTTCGGGGGTCGACCACCCGGTAGGGCAGCGGGACGTTCGCCGGATCGGTGACGACCAGCGGGCCGCCCTCCTCCGCGTAGCAGAGGTACAGCACGCCGGGGACGGACAGGCCCCGGGGCGCCAGGGCGGACCGCCAGTCCGGCCGCATGCCGGTCAGCGGAAGGCCGTCGAGGATCCGGGAGATGAGCCCGACCTGGCGCGAGCCCTCGAAGTCCAGCGCCTCCCGCCAGCCGGCGTCCTTCGCCAGGAAGTACTCCTCGTGCCCGGGCTCGGCCGGGTGCAGCCGCCACTGCCACAGGCTCGCCGCGCCGTAGACGACGCCCATCGTGCCGCCCGCGCAGAGGTTGCTCCATGCCTCGTGTCCCTGCCACCAGCCCGCGGCCCGGCCGGCACGTCCGGTGTTCTCATAGGTCGGTTCGCCGTTGGCGACCGCCTTGGCCGGGGTGTTGCGCCACATGTCGGCGACCCGTTCCTGGACGTGCCCGCCCATGTGGCCGGTCTGGCACCACTGGAAGTGCAGCCATGCCTCGCTCTGGTGGGCGCGGTTGTCGGCGTGCGGCCGGTAGTGGGGATGCCGCAGGGCTGGCCGTAGCCGTCCCAGCGGCCGACCTCCGCGCCGCCCGCCGCGATCTGCGGTTCGCCGCCCTCGCCGTCTGCGCCGACCAGGTAGACGACGGGGGCGGCGCCGTAGCGGGCGACCAGGTAGCGGCAGTAGCGCGCGTACTCCTGCGGCGGGACCACCGGACCCGCCACCCGCAGGCCCTTCCAGCCGAACCCGTGGAAGAGCGGCTGGAGCACGGGGACGATCCCGTGGTTGCGGAGGATGCCGGTCAGCCGGTCGAGGTACTGGAAGTACGCCGGGTTCAGCACGTTGACGTGCCCGGTGGGAAGGTCCGGGAACATCTCGGACAAGCCGATACAGCGCGCCCGACCCGACGGCGAGCATCACTGAATCGTAACAGTGAGAAGAGAGGGTGTTCGAGAACTCGGACATCCCCACCATGAGAGCCGGACTGTGTGTCCTACGGTATGTCCAGCACGCACCGGTGAGCACCGGACCTTCCTGAGGCTCCCTGTTCGCGTCGGACAACTGCCGGAAGGAAACGGGTCACAGCGCTCCCCGATCATGGTCGCGAGCCGTCGCCGGACGGTCAGGCGTCGACGACGAGGTTCTCCCGGGGCCGGGAGCAGCAGAGCAGGATCTTGTTCTCGGCGATTTCGCGCGGCCGGATGCCTCCGTTGTGCCGCATGTCGACGGATCCGGCCAGCAGGGTGGTCTTGCAGGTGCCGCACATTCCCTGGGCGCACGAGGCGGGCAGGCTCAGACCGGCCCGGGAGGCGGCCGCGAGGAGGGTGGTGTCCGCGTCGCAGGTGAGGGTGTGTCGGCTGCGGGTGAACTCGACGGTGAAGACGCGTCCTTCGGTGGTTTCCCCGGGGCCGGCGACGGCTTCGGCGGCCGATGGCAGGTCGAGGGTGAAGCTCTCCTCGTGGTAGTGGTCCATGGCGAACCCGGCCGTCGCGAGCAGGTGGCGTACGGCGGCCATGTAGCCGGCGGGGCCGCAGGTGAAGATCTCCCGCTGCCGGAAGTCGGGGCCGATCTGCCGGAGCATGTCGAGGGTGAGCCGGCCGCGATGGCCGCCCCAGGGCTCGGTCGGGCCGTCCTCCTCGCAGACGTGCACGACCCGGACGGTGGGGGCGGTGGCGGCGATGAGGTCCAGTTCCCGGCGGAAGAGGATGTCGGCGGGAGTGCGGGCGCTGTGGACGAACACCACGTCGGCCGGGTGCGCCAGGTCGTACAGCGCCCTCGTCATGGCCATCACCGGTGTCGCGCCACTGCCGCCGGACAGGAACAGGTACTTCGGCGCGGGGTGCCGGGCGAGGGTGAAATCCCCGAGCGGCCCCCTCGCCCGCACCGTGTGGCCGGGCCGCAGACGGTCGTGCAGCCAGTTGGACACCAGGCCGCCCGGCACCCTCTTCACGGTGATCGCGACGGAGTGGGGGCGGGTCGGCGGCGAGGAGATGGTGTAGCACCGCTCGACCGGCCGGCCGTCGATGTCGACGGTGAGGGTGAGGAACTGTCCGGGGTCGTGGTGGAAGAGGCGGGGCTGCGGGGGCTGGAGGACGAAGGTCCTGACGTCGGGTGTCAGGGCGTGGACCTGCTTGCAGACCAACAGGCCGCCGGTGTCGCCGCTGGTGTCCTCGGCGATGTCCTCGTCGGTCCAGGAACGGGTTCCGGCCCAGGCCGGGAGTGTGTCGGTCATCGTGCCAGGTGCGCCTTCAGCCGGGTCGCGTACCAGTTGACGAACGCCTCGACCTGGTACTCGGTCGGGCCGTAGGGGCCGGGCCGGTAGGCGGGGCTGCCGATGCCCTGCTGGGCGCGGGCGACGAGGAGCGCGTCCTGGTCGTTGGTGGCCGTCCACACCCGCGTCAGGCCGGCGAGGTCGTAGTCGACCCCCTCGACCGCGTCGGGGTGCACCAGCCAGGTGGTGCGGACCAGGGTGCGGTCCGGTGCGAGCGGGATCACGGAGAAGGTGATCGCGTGGTCGGCGAGGAAGTGGAACCAGGCGTTGGGCTGCATGTGCATCGAGAGGCGGCCCAGGCGGGGCGTGCGGAAGTCGGCCAGCAGGCGCTTGCAGGCGGCCGTACCGTCCTCGGTGAAGGATTCGCCCGCGCCGTCCAGCGGTTCGCGCTGGATGCGGAAGCCGGTGGCGCGGGTGTCCAGTTCCTCGACCGCCTCGTACGGCAGCCCCAGTGACTCGTACGTCCTGCGGGACTCGGCGTCGGCCTGCAGATAGCGTTCGTACGCCGGCCGCAGCACCGGCGGCACGTCCTGCTCGGCGTAGCCGTACACGGGGAAGAGGGAACACTGCAGCTCGGGGTGGCCGCCGCAGTGGTAGCACTCCCGGTTGTTCTCCATGGTGAGCTTCCAGTTGCCGTTCTCCACCAGGTCGATCTGCGCGGCCACCTTCGCCCGGCGCAGGCCGTGCGGCAGGATGTACGGCCCGATGCGGGCGGCCACCTCGTCGAAGTCGGCGGGCGGTTTTTCGGCGAGGCAGACGAAGACCAGGCCGGCGACCGTGCGGGCGTGCACACTCCGCAGACCGAAGCAGGACGGGTCGAAGCCGGCCGGCTGTGACTCCGCGTGCAGCAGGCGGCCGTCCACGCCGTAGGTCCAGCGGTGGTAGCCGCAGACGATGTTGCCCACCGAGCCGCGCTCGTCGTTGAGTATGCGGGCGCCGCGGTGGCGGCAGACGTTGTGGAACGCGCGTACCTCCTCGTCGTCGTCCCGGACGACGACGACCGAGTACGGCCCGAGGGTCACGGTCACGTAGTCGCCGGGCTCGGGGAGTTCGGCCTCCGCGGCGACGAACAGCCAGTGCCGGGCGAAGACCGCCTCGATGTCGAGGTCGAAGAACTCCCGGCTCGTGTAGAAGGGGGCTTCCAGGCTTCGGCCGACGGGACGGCGGGCCACCAGGCCGGCCAGGTCCGTCGCGGGGGCGAGTGTGCTCAACTTCGTGTCTCCAGAGGGTTGGTCACGGGTCACACGGGTCACACGGGTCACACGGGTCATACCGGCAGGCACAGGCGCAGCGCGTCGTAGACGGCGGCGTGGATGTTGCGGCTGGTGACCGCGTCGCCGATGCGGAACAGCCGGTAGCGTCCGGCGTCGTTGCGGACCACCGTCTGCTCCCGGTGGCCCAGCAGGGCGCGGTGGTCGATCTCGCCGAGGTTGCTGGATCCGGGCAGCAGTTCGCGGTACAGCTCGTCCGCGGGCAGGGTGCCGTGTTCCACGATCACGTGGTCGACGGTCAGTTCGGTGTCGGTGCCGGTGTAGTCGCTGTGGAGGACGGCGGCCAGGCGGCCGTCGGGGGTGCGGTGTACAGCGCGTAGTCGCCGGGCGAGGGTGGTGGTCACGCCGTGTTCCGCGAAGGCCTTGAGGTAGGCGGGGGAGTTCATGCTGCCGACGTCGGGGGCGAGGGTGCGTTCCGGCGTCACGAAGTGCAGGCGGGCGCCGGACGGGGCGAGGACTTCGACGGCGTCGAGTGCGGGGTAACCGCCGTGGTCGTCGTAGACCAGTACCTCGCCCCGTGGGCGCAGTGAGCCGGTCAGCACGTCCCAGGTGTCCGCGACCAGGTCCTCGCCCGCGTCGAGGAAGGACCGGTCGGGCATGCCGCCGGTGGCGACCACGACGAGGTCGGGGTGTTCGGCGAGCACGTCGCGGGATTCGGCGTAGCTGCCGAATCGGAGGTCGACGCCGTGATGCTTGCACTCGGCGACCCGCCAGTCGACGATGCCGAGCAGATCGCGGCGGCGTGGGTTGGACGCGGCGAGCCGGATCTGGCCGCCGGGAAGGTCGCCGGCCTCGAACAGCACCACGTCGTGGCCGCGTTCGCCGAGCACCCGGGCGGCTTCCAGACCGGCCGGGCCGGCGCCGACGACGACCGCTTTCCGTCGGCGGCCGGTGCTGGCCGGGACAGTGTGGGGCAGTTGGAGCTCCCGGCCGGTCGCCGGGTTGTGGACGCACTTGGTGTCGCCCGAGTCGTAGATCGCGTCCAGGCAGTAACTCGCCCCGACACAGGGGCGGATGCGGTCCTCACGGCCGCCGGCGATCTTGGCGACCAGATGAGGATCGGCGATCTGGGCGCGGGTCATGCCGACCAGGTCGAGCAGCCCCTCGCGCAGGGCGTACCGCGCGGTGGCGGGATCGGCGATCCGGGCCGCGTGCATCACGGGCACCCGCAGCCGGCGCCGGACCTCGCCGGTGAACTCGAGGAAGGGGCCCAGCGGGGTGCCGATCGGCGGGATCGTGCGTACCAGGGAGGCGTCGCTCTCGATGGAGCCCCGGATGGTGCTGACGAAGTCGATGCCGTCGTCGGTGAAACGCTCCGCGGCCACCAGGGCGTCGCCGAAGGTCAGTCCCCCCGGGCGGTCCTCGTCCAGCATCAGCCGGATCCCGACCACGAAGTCCGGGCCGACCGCCTCCCGCACCGACCGGATCACCCGTCGCGGGAAGGACAGGCGGTGCTCCAGGCTGCCGCCGAGGTCGTCGTCGCGGTGGTTGGTGGCGGGGGAGAGGAAGCTGTCCAGGAAATGGCCGTAGGCCTCCAGCTCGATGCCGTCGAGGCCGGCCTCCCGGCAGCGCAGCGCCGCGGCGACGTAGTCGGCCGTGACGCGGTCGAGGTCCCAGGCCTCGGCGGCCTTGGGGAACGCCCGGTGCGCGGGTTCGCGCAGCGGGGACGCGGAGAGCACCGGCAGCCAGTCGCCGGAGTAGTTGCTGGTACGGCGGCCCAGGTGGGTGACCTGGCACATGACCGCCGCTCCGGCGTCGTGCACCTCGTCGGCCAGCCGGCGCAGCCACGGCACGATCTCGTCCCGGTACAGCAGCAGGTTGCCGAAGGCGGGTGGGCTGTCCGGCGAGACCACGGCGGAGCCGCCGATCATGGTCAGGCCGACACCGCCGCGCGCCTTCTCGACGTGGTAGGCGCGGTAGCGGTCCTTGGGCAGACCGTCCTCGCCGAAGGCCGGCTCGTGGGAGGTGCTGACCACCCTGTTGCGCAGGGTGAGGTGCTTGAGGCGGAAGGGCTGGAGCAGGGGATCGACACTCTGGGAGGGCATGACCACTCCTCGGGAAGCGGGGTGCCGACGGCCGCGGCAGAACTTCGGTGGCTGCGCGGCAGCGTCGGTCGTATCGCATTGCGAAACAGGCTCGCGATGCGAGACAAATGGTGAAGGCGTCGGCCCGCGGCCGTCAAGAGCCGAACCCGAGAGGCGTCGGTCAGCCGTGCTTGCGGTGGCCCTGGTGCCAGGAGATCCGGGCGCCCGCCTCCAGCACCCGCTCCGCGAGGTTCGGCACGGTGTCGTGGTTGACGCGGAAGGCCGGACCGGAGACGGTGACGGCGGCGACGACCCGGCCGTCCGGGGAGCGGACCGGCGCGGCGACGGCGGCCAGCCCGATCTCGTGCTCCTCCGACGTGGTGGCGTATCCGCGCTCGCGGACGGTCCGCAACTGCTCCTTCAGGAGCGCCGGTTCGGTGATCGTGTGCGGGGTGTACCGCGCGAGCCCCCGCCCCAGCACCTCGTCGGTCTCCTTCTCGGGCAGGTGGGCCAGGAAGACCTTGCCCGCGGCGGTGGCGTGCAGGGGGCTCCGTTTGCCCACCCAGTCGATGCTGGCGATGGTCGCGCCGCCGATCTCCTGGTCGATGGTGATCACTTCGATGCCGTCGTGGATCGCGAGGTTCACCGTCTCGCCGACGGCGGCGGCCAGCTCCCGGCAGACCGGCCTGCTCAGCAGCGACAGGTCGCTCTGCCGGCCGGCGCCCGCGGCCAGTTCGACCATGCCGAAGCCCAGGCGGTAGCGGCCGCGCTCGGCGTCCTGCTCGACGAGGCCGCGCGACTCCAGGGTGGCGAGGAGCCGGAAGACCGTCGCCTTGTGCAGGCCCAGCGTCTCGGCGATCTCGGTGACGCCGGACGGGCCGCGCCGGGACAGCGACTGGAGGATCGACACCGCGCGGTCGACGGACTGCACCGAGGTGTCGCGAGGCCTCCCGTTGCCGGTCATGGCGCAAGGATAGCCAGCCCGACGGCTGCCCTCCCGGGCCCGGCGCCTCCCGCCGGACCGGTTACGGATCCGTTTCCGCGGTTAATTTCCGGTCCCGAGGCTTGGCGGGAAACCGCCGTATGGCTATCGTTCACGCACTTCACTCAATCGTTCCGTTGAACGAATAGCGAGAAGGACGGTCGGCCCATGACCGACACCCACCACCCAGGACGGCGGTCGTTCCTCGCCGCCGGCACTGCCTGTCTCGGTGCGTCCTGGCTGCTGTCCGGATGCTCGGGCGCGGCGTCCGGCACGGTGCTGCCCGCGGCGGCGCCGAAGGGCCCGCCCGACCGCGGCGGCACTCTCCGGATCGCCCGCCCGCCCGCGTCGGACGCCGAGACCCTCGACCCCGCGAGCTCCCTGTCGGCGTACGAATACCTCGGCGCCCTCTACAACCGCCTGGTCCGGGTCGGCAGCGACGGCGACCTCGCCCCCGACCTCGCCGAGTCCTGGGAGACCGACACCAAGGCCCGCACCTGGACCTTCCGCCTGCGCAAGGGCGTCACCTTCCACGACGGCCGCGCCTTCACCTCCGCCGACGCCGCCTACACCCTGCGGCACATCCTCGACAAGGCGACCGCGTCCCCGCAGGCGGCCGTCCTCGCCCCGCTCGTCGACCCGAAGACCCTGCGCACCCCGGACGCCCACACGCTCGTCGTCCCGCTCAAGTCCCCGAACGCCGAGTTCCCCAGCCTCCTCACGCACTACAACTGCTACGTCGTCCCGGACGGCAGCGCGAAGTCCGTCGGCCGCACCGGCATCGGCACCGGCCCCTTCAAGCTGGAGTCCTTCGCGCCCGCCGGCCCAGGGCGCGTCACCGCCTACGCCGCCCACTGGGCCGGGCGTCCCGTGCTCGACGCGATCTCCTTCTACTCCGTGGCGGACATGTCGGCCCGCGCAAACGCCCTGCTGGCCGGCCAGGTCGACCTGCTCTCGCAGACCAACCTCGACTTCGCGACGGCCCGCGTGGTCGCCGCCTCGGACCGCGCCACCGTCGCCCGGGTGAAGAACGCCCAGTGGTACGTGCTGCCGATGCTCACCACCGACAAGCCCTTCACCGACGTACGCGTGCGGCAGGCGATGAAGCTCGCCTACGACCCTGAGCACGTGGTGAAGGTCGCCCTCCAGGGCGCCGGCACCCCCGGCTGGGACAACCCGGTGCCGCCCGACGACCCGCTGCACATCCCCGCGCACCCCGCACACGACCCCGACCAGGCCCGCCACCTGCTGAAGCAGGCGGGGCAGGAGGGGCTGGCCGTCGACCTCTACACCTCCGCCTACGACCCGCTGCTCACCCCCATGGCGCTCGCCTACCAGGAGTCCGCCAAGCGGGCCGGCATCCGCATCCGGGTCAAGACGGCCGCCGCGGACTCGTACTACACGCAGATCTGGATGAAGAAGCCGCTGATGGCGACCTACTGGTACACGGGCCGGCCCGTCGACCAGCTCTTCACCCAGATCTTCCGCAGCGGCTCCTCCTACAACGAGACCGCGTGGTCCGACAAGGACTTCGACGCCGTCCTGGACCGCGCCCGCGCCGAGACCGACGCCACGCGGCGCCGCGAGCTCTACGGCCAGGCGCAGAACCTCGTGATCGAGAAGGGCGGGGCGATGACACCGATGTTCGCCGACCGGCTCGTCGGGCTCTCCCGCAAGGTCCGGGGATACGCCGAGCACGGCTTCGAGTTCGACTACCTCGGCATCGGCCTGAAGGGAGCCTGAGCATGCTCGCGTTCGTCGCCCGCCGCGTCGCGGCGGCCATCGGCACCCTGTTCCTGTCGTCCGTGCTCGTCTTCCTGGCCCTCCAGGCCCTGCCCGGCGACGTGGCCACCCAGATCCTCGGCAAGGACGCCACGCCCGACGCCGTGGCCGCGCTGCGCAAGCAGCTGGGACTCGACCAGCCCGCGTGGGAACGCTACTTCGACTGGATCAAGGGCGCCCTGCACGGGGACTTCGGCACCTCGCTGGTCTCCGGGAAGCCCGTGGGCGGCGAGGTGGCGCAGTACCTCGCCAACTCCGCGCTCATCGCCGTCGTCACCATCGTGTTCGCGGTGACCGGGTCGCTGGTGCTGGGCATCCTCGCCGGCCTGTACCGCGACCGCTGGGCCGACCACCTGATCTCCACTCTCAGCCTCGTCGGCATGAGCGTCCCCGAGTTCGTGGTCGCCACCGTGCTGGTGCTGTGCTTCTCGGTCGCACTGCCGTGGTTCCCCGCCGTCGTCCTCTACGGCCCCGACGCGAGCGTCGGCCGGCTGCTGCCCGCCGTCTGGCTGCCCGCACTCGCACTCGCCATCGTCATGGCCGCCTACATCGTCCGCATGGCCCGCACCTCCGTCATCGACGTGATGGCGAGCGAGTACGTCACCACGGCGCGGCTCAAGGGCCTGTCCACCTGGCGCGTCGTCACCCGCCACGCACTGCCCAGCGCACTGCTGCCCACCCTGCACGTGATCGCACTGAACGTGGCCTGGCTCGTCGGCGGCGTCGCCGTCGTCGAGAACGTCTTCAACTACCCGGGCATAGGCAAGCTGATGCTCACCTCCGTGCAGAACCGCGACCTGCCCGTGGTCCAGGCCGTCGCACTGATCAGCGCCGTCGTCTACGTCGTCTGCAACCTCGCCGCCGACCTCGGCGCCATGGCCCTCAACCCCAAGCTCCGTACGCGCGGGAGGACTTGATGACCACCCTCGACACCGCACCGCCCGCCGCACCCGCGGCCGCCGATGTCCGGGCCCGCACCGCCCGGGCCTGGCACACCCTGCGCTCCTCGCGCACCGCGCTCGTCGGCCTCGCCGTCGTCGGCGTCCACGTGCTGCTCGCCCTGCTCGCCCCGCTGCTCACCTCGTACGACCCGATCGCCAACGACCCCTCGCACGTACTCCTCGGACCGAGCTGGGAGCACTGGGCGGGCACCGACCAGTACGGCAGGGACGTCCTGGCCCGGGTGCTGTACGGCGGCCGGTACGCGCTCGGCGTGTCCGTCGTCGCCACCGTCCTGGCGGTCGCCCTCGGCACGGTCATCGGCTGCGCGGCGGCCCTGCGCGGAGGCTGGTTCGACGACGTCCTGGGCCGGGTGCTCGACGCGGTGCTCGCGGTGCCGTCCATCCTGGCGCTGCTCGTCGTCGTGACCGCGCTGGGCACCGGTTCCGCGGTCATCGTCTGCGCCGTCGCCGTCGTGTTCGTACCCCAGGTCGTACGGGTGGTGCGCGGCGCGGCGCTCGCCGTCGTGCCCGCCGACTACGTCACCGCGGCCCGCGCCCGCGGCGAGGGCACCTGGCCGATCCTGCGGCGGGAGGTCCTGCCCAACATCGCCGACGTGGTCGGCGTGGAGTTCGCGATGCGGGCCTCCTGGGTCGTACTGCTGATCTCCTCGCTGTCCTTCCTCGGCTTCGGCGCCGACCCGCCGACCCCCGACTGGGGGCTCATGGTCGCCGAGAACCGCACCGCCATCACCGTCGTCCCGATGGCGAGCCTCGCGCCGATCATCGCCCTGGCCACGCTCGTGGTCGGGCTCAACCTCGCGGCCGACGGTCTGTCCAAGGCCTGGGGCGTGGACCGGATCAGGGAGGGCTCCTGATGACCTCGACCCAGCCGATTCCCCCGACCCGGGGTGAACCCTCGACGACCCCGGTCGTCTCCGTCGACTCCCTCTCCGTCTCCTACCGTTCGGGCGGACGTGACCTGCCGGTCGTGCACGACGTGTCCTTCGAACTCGCCGAGGGACGCACGCTCGCCCTCGTCGGCGAGTCCGGCAGCGGCAAGTCGACCGTCGCGGCGACCCTGCTCGGTCATCTGCGGCACGGCTCGCGCCTGGACGGCGGGGTCGTGCGGGTGGCGGGTCACGACGTCTTCGCCCTGCCGGCACGGGAGTTGCGGCGGCTGCGCGGCGGGACCGTGGCCATGGTCGCGCAGAACGCCGGCCATGCGCTCACCCCGTCCATGCGCGTCGGACGGCAGATCGCCGAGGCCGGCGGCGACGTCCCGGTGCTCGACCTGCTGGAACAGGTCCGGCTGCCGCGCCCCGCCGACCTCGCGCGCCGCTACCCGCACGAACTCTCCGGCGGTCAGCAGCAGCGCGTCGCCATCGCCATGGCCCTCGCCGCCCGCCCCCGGGTCCTCGTCCTCGACGAGCCCACGACCGGCCTCGACGTCGTCACCCAGCGCGGCATCCTCGACCTCGTCGCCGCCCTGCGCGACGAACTCGGCCTCGCCGCCGTGCTGGTGAGCCACGACCTCGGGGTCGTCGCCCGGATGGCCGACGAGGTGAGCGTGCTGCGCTCGGGCCGGGTCGTGGAGTCGGCGCCCACCCGGGCGCTCTTCGCCGGGGCCGAACAGCCGTACACCAAGCGGCTGCTGGCGAGCGTGCCGCGGCTGACGGACGACGGGCTCGCGCTCGTGGGGGACAGCGGCGAGCGGGAGGTGCGGGCCAGGGCCGTGGTGGCCGCGGACGCCCCCGTAGCCGTCTCCGCGCAGGACGTCACCGTCGACTACGGGTCGGCCCGCGCCGTGCACGGCGTCACCTTCGACGTCCGCCGCGGCGAGATCGTCGCCCTGGTGGGGGAGTCGGGCAGCGGGAAGTCCACCCTCGCCTGGTCCCTCGCCGGGCTGCGCGCCCCCTCGGGCGGCACGATGACCCACGGCTCCGGCGATCTGGCCCGGCCCGCCCGCCGCCGTCCCGCGGCGCTGCGGCGCCTGGTGCAACTGGTGTTCCAGAACGCCGACACCTCGCTCAACCCGCGCCGCACCGTCGGCGACGCGATCCGCCGCCCCCTGCGCTTCTTCGGCACCGCCCCCGACCGCCGGTCTGCCCACGCCCGCGCCCTCGACCTGGTGCGGGACGTACGGCTCGACCCGGCTCTCGCCGACCGGCTGCCCGCCCAGCTCTCCGGCGGCCAGCGCCAGCGCATCGGCATCGCACGAGCGCTGGCCGGCGAGCCGGACGTGCTGATCGCCGACGAGATCACCACCGCCCTGGACGTCTCGGTACAGGCCGAGGTGCTCCGACTCCTCGACGACCTGCGCAGGGAACGGCAGTTGGCCTGCCTGTTCATCAGCCACGACCTGGCCGTCGTACGGGGCATCGCCGACCGCGTGCTCGTGCTGCGCCACGGCGTGGTGGTGGAGGAGGGCCCGACCGAGGCCGTCTTCGCCGACCCCGGACACCCCTACACCCGTGAGCTGATGGCGGCAGCCCTCGAACCCGACCCCGACGCCCGCCCGTTGGTGGAGGAGGTGGCCCCCTGGACCGACGCGGCGCGGCCGGAGGACGTCTGGACCGACCACGGCGGCGGTCACCGCGTACGCCGCTGGCGCCCCGCCGACATCCCCGACACCCCCCTCACCCCCGTCAGCGAAGGAGTCTCGTGAAGTACCGCGAGCGGTTCGAACGCCAGGTCGTGCGCGAGGACGTCTGGATTCCCGTCCAGGGCGGCCGGACCCGGCTGCACGCACGCGTCTGGCGCCCGGCCGACGCCGGGCACGACCCGGTGCCGGCGCTGCTCGAATACCTCCCGTACCGCAAGAGCGACTGGACCGCACCCCGCGACGCCCAGCGCCACCCCTGGTACGCGGGCCACGGCTACGCCTCCGTCCGCGTCGACATCCGCGGCCACGGCGACAGCGAGGGCGTCCCCGGCGACGAGTACGACGCGACCGAACTCGCGGACGGCGTGGACGTCGTCAACTGGCTGGCCGCGCAGCCCTGGTGCACGGGCAAGGTCGGCATGTTCGGGATCTCCTGGGGCGGCTTCAACTCCCTCCAGATCGCCGCCCTCGCCCCCGAACCCCTCAAGGCGATCGTGACGGTCTGCTCCACCGACGACCGCTACGACAACGACGTGCACTACACCGGCGGCGCCGTCCTCGGCATCGACATGCTCGCCTGGGCCGGCACCATGCTCGCCTTCGCCGCCCGCCCGCCGGACCCGGCGAGCGTCGGCGCGGACCGCTGGCTGCCGATGTGGCGCGAACGCCTCGGCGTCCTCGAACCGTTCCTGCACACCTGGCTGGCCCACCAGCAGCGGGACGACTACTGGCGGCACGGCAGCGTGTGCGAGGACTACGGCGCGATCGACGCGGCGGTGCTCGCGGTCGGCGGCTGGCACGACCCGTACCGCGACGCGGTGCTGCGGCTGGTCGAACACCTGCCGCAGGACCGCGTGCGAGGGCTGATCGGCCCGTGGTCGCACCAGTACCCGGACCGCGGACTGCCTCCCGGTCCCGCCATCGGCTTCCTCCAGGAGACCCTGCGCTGGTGGGACCAGCACCTCAAGGGCGCCGACACCGGGGTGATGCGGGAGCCGCTGCTGCGCGCCTGGATCAACGACCCGGTGCCGCCCGCCACGTCGTACGACGTCATGCCGGGCCGCTGGGTCGGCGACCAGGCCTGGCCCTCGCCGCGGGTCAGCTGGCAGGAGCGCCCGCTGGGCACGGACGGCACACCCCCCGTCCTGGTCCGCTCCCCGCTTCACACCGGCATCGACGCCGGCCGCTTCTTCCCCTTCGGCAACGCGAGCGACCTACCGCCCGACCAGCGGGAGGAGGACGGCCGATCGGTGTGCCTCGACTCGGCAGCACTGACCGAGCGCGTCGAGATCCTCGGCCGCCCCCGGGTCCGGCTCCGTCTGGACAGCGCCACCCCGCGCGCCCATGTGATCGCCCGCCTGTGCGACGTGGCCCCGGACGGCTCGTCCACCCTCGTGACCCGGGGCGTGCTGAACCTGCTCGCCCGGCACGGACGGGACAGGGCCGTCGAGTGGAGCCCGGGAACGTACGAGGACGTCGAGTTCGAGCTGAGCGCCATCGGGTACGCCTTCCCGCCCGGCCACCGCGTCCGCCTCGCCGTCTCCGACGCCTACTGGCCGTGGGTGTGGCCGCACGGCGAACGCGGGGAACTGACCCTGCTGCCCGCCGACAGCACCCTCGTGCTGCCCGTGCGGGCGGCCGGGGAGGAGCCGCCGGTCCGCTTCGAGGAACCCGAACAGGCGCCACCGCTCCCGGTGACGTACGACGTCCCGGCCGAGGCGCGTCCCGAGCGGCTCGTCACCCACGACGTCGCGGCGGGGGAGTGGACCCTGGAGGTCGACCCCCGCTACGGCGGATCCCGCACCTACCCGGACGGGCTGCGCTACGAGGAGAACGCCCGGGAGACGTACCGTGTCCGCAGCGACGACCCGCTGTCCGCCTCGGCCGTCTCCGCGTGGACGATCCGGCTGACCCGCGGCGAAGCAGGGGAGCAGGAGGAAGGCCGGCAATGGGACGCGGAGATCGTCGCGCGGACCGAACTGCGGGCCACGGCCGTGGAGTTCGTGATGGACAGTCACCTCGAAGCACGGGCGAACGGAGAGACAGTGGCCAAGCGCGCATGGCACCGCACCACCCCGAGGACATCGGGATGAAGGCCGAGCGGAGCCCGCGCCGCGCCGTCGCCGCCGCCGACCGCACCCGGCAGCCCACCGAGGTGCGCCGCCGCCTCATCGTCGAGGCCGCGGTGCCGCTGATCGCCGAGCGGGGCTACGCCTCGGTCGGTGTGCGGGACGTCGCGGCCGCTGCCGGGGTGTCCGTCGGCACGGTCACCTACCACTTCGGCAGCGTGCAGGAGATCCTCTCCGAGGCGATGGTGTTGCAGATCGAGCGGTACTACGCGGCCCTCAACGAGGCCGCGAACCGGGCGACCAGCGGAGCCGAGGGGCTGCGGCTGCTCGTGGACGCGCTGTTCACCGAGGACACCGACCGGCACTGGCGGATGTGGTTCGAGTACTGGAACGCGGGCGAGCACCACCCCGACCAGGCGTTCGCCCGCGGTCAGGACCGGCGCTACGAGAGCTGGCACCAGCAGATCCGCACGCTGGCCGAACGAGGTGTCGCCGACGGTGAGTTCAGCTGCGACGACCTGGACGGCTTCACGGTCCGCTTCGCCGCACTCGCCGACGGCCTGGCCCTGCAGCGGCTGCGCCAGGCCCCGCCGCTCACCACCCTGGACGCTCGCCGGCACCTGAACCACTTCGTCGAGACGGAACTCCGTCGACGGCCCCTGGAATGACGAAGCATCGATGATCCGTCGCCCGCGGCAGGTGGTGGGTGAGGCGACGAGGCCGCCCGGCGGAGGACCGGAGCACGCAGACTCCTTTGAGCAGGTCAGGGTGTGTGTCGGAGTCTTCGGCTCCTGGTGCACGCCCTTGGTTGTTCTCCGGCTTGACTGATTTCTGGCATCGGCGTGCGGCAGGCGTGCGTTCCGTCGTGGGCGACGGACCAAGTGGGTGTGGTGCCGCACCGGTTGACGTCGGCGATCCGGCTGCTTATGTCCTGCGGACATCAGGGCGGCGTAGTCTGACGGCCGGGAGTTTGAACTCTCAAACAGTCGCTCATCGGAGAACGTCATGCGCGTCGCGATCACCGGGTCCACCGGACTCATCGGCTCCGCCCTCACCTGTTCCCTCCTCGCCGACGGTCACCGCGTGCTGCGTCTGACCCGCGGGCGGACCGCGGCCCGGGCGGCGGACGGGAGCGAATCCGCGCTCTGGGAGCCCGGCACCCGGCTGGACCCGGCCGTCCTGGACGGTGTCGACGCCGTGGTGCACCTGGCCGGAGCGGGGGTCGGCGACCGGCGCTGGACCACGGCGTACAAGCAGGAGATCAGGCTCAGCCGCCTCCAGGGGACGCGGACCGTCGCCGAGGCCTGTGCCGAGGCCGCCGAGCCGCCCCGGGTACTGATCTCGGCCTCCGCCACCGGCTACTACGGGGACACCGGCGACCGTGTCGTCACGGAGTCCGACCCGGCCGGAAGCGACTTCCTGGCCTCCGTCTGCGTCGGCTGGGAGTCCGCCGCGGCACCGGCCGAGCGGGCCGGCATCCGGGTCGTGCACCCGCGTACCGGTCTCGTGGTCTCCGCGGACGGCGGCGCCTGGGGCAGGCTGTTCCCGCTCTTCCGGTTCGGCCTGGGCGGCCGCCTCGGCTCGGGTGACCAGTTCTGGCCGTTCATCTCGCTGCCCGACCACATCGCCGCCCTGCGCCACGCGATCGACCACGACGACATCGTCGGGCCGGTCAACTTCACGGCCCCCGAACCGCTGACCAACCGCGAGATCACGCGCGCGACGGGCCGGATCCTGCACCGGCCCGCCCTCGCCGCCGTACCCGCCTTCGCACTGAGGATCGTCCTCGGCGAGTTCTCCGAGGGCATCACGGGCAGCTGCCGAGCCGTACCGGCCGGTCTGCTGAAGGCGGGTTTCACGTTCCGGCAGCCCGGCATCGACGAGGCGCTGCGCGCCGCGCTGTCCCAGGGGTGACCGACCCGACCGGTCCGCCGGCCCCGGTGGTCGCTCCGACCTGCCGCGTTAACCTGTGGTTATGTGCCCGAACCGTCCGGAGGGGGCCGAACCCGAGTCGTCCCCGGCCGCGGGGGCGCGGGCGCGGGCACTGGCGCTGGCCCTCCGGCAGGCGACGGCGGGTGTCGGGGGACGGGGCGCCCTGCTGCACCGGTGGGACCCCGGCGCGGGCCGGCTGACCCTGGTGGCGGTGGACGGTGTCGACGGCGAGGCGGCGCGGCCCTGGGCGGAACTGCGCGAGGAACAGGACGTACCGCCGTCCCGGGCGCTGCGGCGCGGCATCCTCGTGCAGGTGGCTGGGGACGGCCTCGGGACCGGCGCGGCCGGCACGGTGGCGGTGCCCCTGATCGGGGCCGACGGGCCCATCGGTGCACTCTCGGTACTGCTGCCCGGAACCGGCGAACCCGATGACGTTCAGTTGTCCTTCCTGCACGCGGTGGCGGCCTGGACCGCCGAGCGCCTGGAGGGCGCCGCCGGGAGGCCGGCGCACCCGGAACCCGGGCCCGGTCACGGGCGCACGGTCCGGACGGCGGAGCTCACCGCGATGCTCGCCGAGGCCGTGACGGTCCAGGACGTCGTACGGGCCGTGGCGCAGCACGTCCTGTCGCCGTTCAGCGCCGACGGGCTGGTCGTCTCCGTGTTCGAGGACGGCAGGCTGACCAGGGTCGGCGAGGTCGGTTACCCGGCGGACTACCTGAAGCGGTTCGAGGGCCCGCTCAACGCCGGCATGCCCGTCACCGACGTGCTGCGCACCCGCAGGCCGCAGTTCATGGAGTCACCGGCCCAGATGTACGAGCGCTACCCGGCCGTCACGGACAAGATCCTGATGGGGACCTCGCCGAAGACGGCATGGGCGTTCCTGCCGCTGATCGCCTCCGGGCGGGCCGTCGGGGTGGCGGTCCTGTCCTACAACCAGCCACGCCGCTTCAGTGAGGAGGACCGCACCCACCTGACCACCCTCAGCGCCCTGGTCGGTCAGGCGCTGGAGCGGGCCCGGCTGTACGACCTCGAGCACGCCCGCGCCCAGGAACTGCAGAGCGCCCTGCTGCCCCGGACACTGCCGCGGCTGCCCGCCGCCGTCGCGGCGGCGCGCTATCTGCCGGCGGGCCGCGGTGAACAGGTGGGCGGCGACTGGTTCGACGTGATCCCGCTCTCCGCCGACCGGGTCGCCCTGGTGATCGGCGACGTGATGGGCCACGGCATCGCCGAGGCCGCCACCATGGGCCGGCTGCGCACCGCCGTACGCACCCTCGCCGACCTCGACATGACCCCGGACGAACTGCTGGGCCACCTCAACGACCTGGTCAGCGACCTGGGCGAGGACTTCTACGCCACCTGCCTCTATGCCGTCTACGACCCGGTCGGCCGCACCTGCAGCTACTCCCTCGCCGGGCATCCGCCGCCGGTGTTCGTGCATCCCGACGGCACCGTCCAGAGCCCCGTCGTCAGCCCCGATCCGCCGCTCGGCGCCGCCACCCCGCCGTTCGCCGTACACGAACTCCCGCTCCCGGACGGGAGCCTGGTCGTCCTGTGCACCGACGGGCTCATCGAATCCGATACCCAGGACGTCGAGCAGGGCCTGGCCGAGCTCGTGCGTGTCCTCGGCGCGGCGGGGGTCCGACCGGCCCGCTTCAGCGGCGCCGACCAGGAGGAGGACGTCCGGGGCGTGTCGGAGCTGTGCGACACGGTCGTCGCGGAGCTGCTGCCGGACCGGGAGCGGACCACCGACGACGCGGCCCTGCTCATCGCCCACACCCGGGCCCTGCCCGCCGGCGACATCGCCTCCTTCGGCCTGCCCGACGACCCCCGGGCGGCCGGCCGGGCCCGAGAACTCGTCCGCGACCAGCTCTCCCGGTGGGGCCTGGACGACCTGTCGATGACCACCGAACTCCTGGTGAGCGAGTTGGTCGGCAACGTGATCAGGCACGCCAGGGGCCCCATGCGGCTACGGTTGCTGCGCAGCCGCAGCCTGACCTGCGAGGTCTACGACGGCAGTCTCAGCACCCCGCGCATCCGCCACGCCACCTACACCGACGAGGGCGGCCGCGGCCTGCAGCTGGTCGCCGCCCTGTCCCGGCGCTGGGGCGCCCGCTACCTCAGCGACGCCAAGTGCATCTGGACCGAGCAGGACATCCCGAACGGCTCCCAGGACCGGGCGGGCTCCGTGCCGTGAGGGCGGATATTCCAACATCGACAGGTCGAAGCAAAGATGTCTTGTTGAATCTGTCAATGTTGGACTTACGATGGAATCATGAGCCTTCGCCACGCACTCCTCGGACTCCTCGCCGACCGGCCCGCCAGCGGCTACGACCTGCTGAAGCTGTTCGACACGTCGCTGGCCCACGTCTGGCCGGCCACCCAGAGCCAGGTCTACGGGGAACTGAACCGGCTCGCGGAGGCCGGACTGGTCGACGTGTCCGCCGAGGGCCCGCGCCGGCGCAAGGAGTACCGGGTCACGGAGGAGGGGCTCAAGGAACTGCGGGAGTGGCTGGTCGCTCCGACGCAGCAGCAGCCGCGCCGCAGCGAACTGCTGCTCAAGGTGTTCTTCTTCAACCTGGGCTCGGACGAGCAGGCCCGCGCGGTCCTCGCCGAGCGGGCGGAGCTGGCCACGGCCTACCACGAGCGGCTCGCGGAGCTGAGAACCGAACTGGAGCAGGACGAGGGGCCGTTGACCGCCAACGGTCGGATCGCCCTGGAATACGGCCTGCGCTGGGCCGAGATGGAGCGGGACTGGGCCCGCTGGGCCGCCGAACAGCTCGGCTGAACGCCGTCGGCGGCACACCGGCCCGGTGCCCGGGGGCGGCTCCCTAGCTCACGAACCCCACATGGGCCAGGGCCTGCTTCAGCAGCACCCCGTGGCCGCCGGGCATCTCGCTCTGCAATGCCTCGGACACCGCCTCCTGCGGGCTGAACCACACCAGGTCCAGGGCGTCCTGCCGGGGCCGGCAGTCACCGGTGACCGGCACGATGTAGGCCAGCGACACCGCGTGCTGACGCGGGTCGTGGTAGGGGGTGACGCCCAGCGTCGGGAAGTACTCGGCCACCGTGAACGGCTGCAGCGAGGTCGGCACCCGGGGCAGGGCGACCGGGCCGAGGTCCTTCTCCAGATGGCGCAGGAGGGCGTCGCGGACCCGCTCGTGGTGCAGGACCCGGCCGGAGACGAGGGTCCGGCTGACGGTCCCGTCCGGGCCGATGCGGAGCAGCAGTCCGATGCTGGTGACTTCGCCGCTGTCGTCGACGCGTACCGGCACGGCCTCCACGTACAGGATCGGCATACGGGCGCGAGCCATCTCCAGCTCGTCGGAGGACAGCCAACCGGGCGTGGTTTCGGTCATGTCAGACATTGCTTGATCATACTTTCCGGGCGGGGCGCGCGGTCAGTCGCGGCCGGGGTCGGATGCGGGAAGTCCGTAGAGGCGACGGGCGTTGTCGCGTCCTGTCCAGGCGGCGATCCGCACCGCGTCGGTCGGGCTCAGTTCGTCGGCGTCCACCCGGTCCTGGAGCATTCCGGCCAGTCCCTGCCGGAAGGACAGCGCGCCGAGGTGGTGGAACTCGGCCACACCATAGGCGTCCGAGCTGTACAGCAGTTTGCGGAACGGGGTGATCTCCATCGCCTCCGCCAGGACCGCCCCGGCCCGGGCCGGGCCCACGTGGTGCAGCGTGAGCCCGACATCGAGGTACACATGTTCGAACACCGTGGCCAGATAGGCGGCTTGGCGCTGGTAGGGCCAGCAGTGCAGCAGGAGCACCGGGACGGTGCCCACGGTCAGCCGCAGCCAGTCGGTCAGCAGCGCCGGGTCCGCGTGGTGCAGCCGCAGGTCCGAGTCCCCGAAACCGGCGTGGAGCTGGAGCGGCAGCCCGAGTCCGACGGCGGTCCACAGCAGATGACGCATCAGCACCGGGTCCGTGAGCTTGCCGCCCCGGGCGAACCACAGCGCGGCCGCGCGGGTCACCTCGGCGTACGTCGGCCGCTCCGGGTCCAGGGCGAAGCCGGTGCGGTAGGCGGCCACCGACTTGACCGCGACCACCCCCGGCCGCCGTACCGCCTCCTCGGCCGCCGCCCGGAAGGCGGCCGCGTACCCGGCCGCGTCGATGCCCTGCGCGGCGACCGCCTCGGCAACGCTCTCCAGACGTACGACCTCGTACGCGTGTGCGCCGGCCGCCGCCGCGAGTTCGGCGGGGGAGGTGACCGGGTGCGGAGCGTAGCCGGTGTCCACGCAGAACGTCTCCGTGTGCGCGGCCGCCAGGAACCGGCGGTTGACCTCCTGCCAGCCCAGTTCGGCCCGGCGCGCCAGGTAGTCGGCGGCGGGCGCGTGCCGGTCCAGGCCGAGCAGGGGTGCGCAGTGCCGTCGTACGGCGATGCCGGCCGGGCTGTCGAACGGCGAGACGCCCGGCCAGGCCTCGCCCTCGGTCAGCAGCGACTCGAACTCCGGCCCGGTGAGGTCGGCGGTGACCGCGCCGTGGCAGTGGTGGTCGACGAGGGGGAGCGCGTCCAGGGCTTCCCGGATCGGTCCCGGCATCAGTACTTCCAGCGGTAGGCCGCCGCCACCCCGGCGTCGTCGAGGCCGGCGACGGCCCCCGTCTCGCCTTCGCGCACGGCGATCACCGCGTCGGCGAGGACCGGGCCGAGCGCGGTGCGCAGCACCTCGTCCTCGCGGAACTCCTCGACGGCCTGGGGGAGCGAGGTCGGCAGCCTGCGCACCCCCCGGGCCACCGCCTCGTCCGGGATCAGGCGGGCCGGGTCGTCGGTCACCTCCTCGGGCAGCGGAGCGGCCGAGGCGAGCCCGTGGAGTCCGGCGGCGATGGCGCAGCCGAGGGCCAGATACGGGTTGGCGGCCAGGTCGACCGGCTTGATCTCCAGGTTGGCGTCCTGGCTCTGGTGACCGGCCGTGCCGGTGATGACCCGGACCCCGGTCTCGCGGGTCTCCCGGCCCCAGGCCGTGAACACGCCCGCCCACTGGGAGGGTTTGAGCCGCAGATAGCTGGCCGGGCTCGGCGCGGTCACCGCCGTCAGCGCCGGCAGGTGTGTCAGCAGCCCGGCGATGAAGGACTCCGCCGCGGCCGTCATGCCGTACCGGGCGTCGCCCCCGGCGTGCAGGTTGACGCCGTGGCGCCAGAGGGAGAGATGGAGGTGGCCGCCGTTGCCGACGCCCCGCTCGGCGACGGCCGGGGCGAAGGAGGCGCGCAGGCCGTGCTTCTGCGAGACGGCGCGGATGGTGTGCCGTACCAGCACGCTCTGGTCGGCCGCCGCCAGCGGGTCCAGGGCGCCGGTGGACAGCTCGAACTGGCCGGGCGCGTACTCCGGGTGGAACTGGGCGACCGGCACCTCCTGCTTCTCCAGAGCCCCGAGCAGGTCGGCGGCGTAGTCGCTCAGCTCGATCTGCCGGGCGGCGCCGTACGCCGGGCCCGCCGTGGCCGGCACGAACTCGTCGGCCGGTGCCGCGGCCCGGCCGAGCGTCCACTCGATCTCGATGCCCGCCCTGAAGGTGACGCCGTGCCGCTCCTCGGCGTCGGCGACGACCCTGCGCAGGAAGGCGCGGCTGCACCCGGGGTGCCGGTCGCCCTCCTGGGTGAGCCGGTCGACGGGGGCCCAGGCCCAGCCGGGCTGCCCGGCCAGCACCACCAGCCGGTCCAGGTCCGGGTAGAGGCGCAGGTCGCCGTCGGGCGAGCCGAGGACGTCGGTGCGCACGATCGCGTCGTTCGCCAGGAAGGTGTCGAACACCGGGGACATGCCGACACCCCAGGCCACCGCCGGCTGCAGCCCCTGCCAGGGGACGGTTTTCACCCTGCAGATCCCGGCGGTGTCCACATAGGCGAGCACGATCCCGCGCACACCCTGCGCGGACAGCTCGTGGGCGAGGGCATGGGCCCGGGCGAGATCGCCGGGGCTCCCACCGGGTACCGGATCGACCAGGGGTGGCATACGACGTCCTCCTCGACGGGCTCGGATGCACGCGTCCCGGTCAGGGTTTCACGGCGACCGCGCCGAACTGCGCTACCGGCGCCGGGGAGTCGGCCCTGTCGGCCCGCCGCCGCTCACGGTGTGACGAGACGGTCCTGCTCCACCGGAGGCGTGCCCTCGTGCCAGGGCAGCGGCTTGCCGAAGCGGATCAGCTCGCCGTAGAGGCCGGGGTCCACCTGTTCGGCGAAGACCAGGTCGAGCACCGCGCGGGCGGCCTCGGCGGGGGACCGGGCCCCGCTGTAGTCGCTGAACCAGGGGCGGGACGTGGCGGTGTCGACCATGCCGGGGCAGACGGAGGCGACCAGGGTGCCGGCGGCCAGGTCCTGCTTCCGGCGCTCGGCGGCGACCGCGCGGACGGCGGCGACCTGGGCCACCTTCGAGGGCACGTTCAGCCAGACCGGCCAGCCCGCCTCCGTGGCGGTGCCGTTGTGGATGGCGCTGCGCCAGGACTCGACGGCGTACTCGACCTGTTCGAGGCTCGCGTCGTCGAACAGGTGGTGCAGCCGCGGGTCGAGGTGGCCGAGGGTGCCGAGCGAACTGGCCACCACCAGCAGCCGGCCGCGCGGGCGCAGGACCGCGCCGAAGGAGCGCAGGACGGCCTGGGTGGCGGTGTTCGAGACGTCGATGAACTCGTCGGCCCGTTCGGACTGCGAGTCCCCGGGCAGTACGCGGGCGACCGCGTTGGAGATGACGATGTCCACCCCGCCGTACCGGGCCCTGAGTTCTTCGGCGAGCCGGGCGATCGCGTCGGTGTCGGTGACGTCCAGGACCCGGCCCTCGACGCGGGCGCGGGTCCCGGGCCGCCGGGCGGCCTCGACGGCGGCGTCCGTCACGCGCCCGGGATCGCGTCCGGTGAGCAGGACCAGGTCGTCCGGGCCCAGCCGGGCGGCGAGTCCTTCGGCGAGGGCACGGCCGAGGCCTTGGTTCGCGCCGGTGACCAGGGCGATGCGGGAAGTGTTCATGCATCCCACGCTAGGAACGACCGGCCCATGAGTCCAACGAAAGATATGCACGGCTAGTATGCGCAAACATCATGGACTTCAATGATGTGTCACTGACCGCGCTGCGGGTCTTCCGCGCGGTCGCCGAACAGGGAACCTTCACCGCGGCCGCGGCCTCGCTGGGCTACACCCAGTCGGCGGTGTCCCGGCAGATCGCCGCGATCGAGCGGGCGGCGGGTGCGGAGCTGCTGGAGCGGCGCCGCGACGGAGTACGGCTCACCGCGGCCGGCCGTGTCGTCATGCGGCGTGCGACGACCGTGCTCGACGAGATCGAGGCGACCGCGAGGGAACTGTCCGGGCTGCCCGGAGAGGCCGGGACGGTCCGCCTCGGCTGGTTCCCCACCGCGGGCGCGGCACTGGTCCCCCACGCCCTGACCGCGCTCCGCCGGACGGATCCCGGACTCCGGGTCGTCGGCCGCGAGGGCACCACCCCCGCACTGCTGCGTGCCCTGCGCGCGGGCAGCATCGACCTGGCCCTGCTCGCCTCGGCGCCCCCGTTCCGGGCACCGGACGCCGAGTCGCCCCCGCTGGTGCTCCAGACCCTCACCGAACGCGCCCTGTGTCTCGCACTGCCGGCCGGCCACCCCCTGGCCCGCGGCGACTACGTCGACGTGGCCGACCTGCGCGGGCAGCGCTGGATCGCCGGCTCCGCCTCCGGGGAGGACCGGCTGATGGGGGTGTGGCCCGGCCTGGACGAGCGGCCGGAGATCGCCCACGTCGCGCGGGACTGGCTGGCCAAGCTCCATCTCGTCGCCGCCGGCTGCGGGCTGACCACCGTTCCGGCCGCCCTCGCCTCCGCCGTGCCGCCGGGCGTCCGGATCCTGCCCGTGCGCGGCGGACCCCAGGAGCAGCGCCGCCAGCTCCTGGCCCGGCTGCCGCACCCGCCGACCGAGGCGGTCACCCGGGTGGCGGCCGCCCTGCGGGCGGCGGCGCTCGACACGGACGTACCGGACGGGCCCAAGTGAGTCCTCCGAGGGCGTGGTTGCTCCCGGCCGCACAGGTCGCCGTCCGGCGGCACGGCCGGGACGGCGCCCGGTGCCGGGACCGACCAGCGAGACGGTACTTACACCGCCGGGTTGTCCGGACATAACATCGGTCCCCGCATGAACACGATGACGCTCTGGCACATATCCGGCTGGGAGTTCGCCGCCCTGGCACTCGCCGCCCTGCTCGTCGGCTTCTCCAAGACCGCCGTCAGCGGGGCCAACACCGTCAGCCTCGCCATCTTCGCCGCGGTCCTCCCGGCCCGCGCCTCCACCGGTGTCCTGCTCCCGCTGCTCATCGCGGGCGACGTGCTGGCCGTGGCGACCTATCGCAGGCACGCCCACTGGCCCACGCTGTGGCGGCTGTTCCCGGCGGTCGCGGCCGGCGTGGTGATCGGCACGCTGTTCCTGGTCTGGGCCGACGACGGCGTCGTACGGACCTCGATCGGCGCGATCCTGCTGCTGATGGCCGGGGTCACGCTGTGGCGGCGCCGTACCGCCGACCAACCCGACGACCCGGACGCGGTCACCACCCGGGCGGGCCGGGCGAAGGCCGGTTCCTACGGCGTGCTCGGCGGCTTCACCACCATGGTCGCCAACGCGGGCGGCCCGGTGATGTCGCTGTACCTGCTGTCGGCCGGCTTCCGGAAACTCGGCTTCCTGGGCACCTCGGCGTTCTTCTTCCTGATCGTGAACCTCTCCAAGGTCCCCTTCAGCGCCGGCCTCGGCCTGATCGACGGCCACTCGCTGCTCCTCGACGCCGCGCTCGTCGCGTTCGTCGTCCCCGGCGCGTTCATCGGCAAGTGGGCCGTGCACCGGATCAACCAGCGGCTGTTCGAGCAGCTGGTCATCGCGGCGACGATCGTCGGCGGCCTCCAGCTCCTCCTGCGCTGACCGGTCCGACCGCTCCGACCGTTCCGACCGGTCCGGCAACCCGGGAATGCGACGGCGGGGGGCGTTGTTGGACAGGTCGTGAATGACATGCTCGGATCAAAGATCCCGGGTGTGGGCGAAAGGAGGACCTCATGGCACGCAGCACCGCGCGTCCCGTCGTCAAGCTGAAGTCGACGGCTGGGACCGGCGTCACCTACGTGACCCGCAAGAACCGCCGGAACAACCCCGACCGGCTGGTCCTGCGCAAGTACGACCCGGTGGCCGGCGCGCACGTCGACTTCCGCGAAGAGCGCTGAAGCCGAACACACCGCCAGCCCAGAGAGGAAACCCCATGAAGGCCCGCATTCATCCCGCGTCCCGGCTCGTGGTCTTCCGGGACCGCGCCGCGGACACGGCGTTCCTGACCCGCTCGACCGCCGACTCGTCCCGGACGATCGAGTGGGCGGACGGCAACACCTACCCGCTGATCGACGTGGAGATCTCGTCCGCGTCGCACCCCTTCTACACCGGCAAGGCGCGGGTCCTGGACAGCGCCGGCCGAGTGGAGCGTTTCGAGCGCCGTTACGGCCGCACCGCCGCCGCCCGCGGCTGACCCGGCCCGGTGACCGACCCGAGGAGAACAGAACCATGAAGGTGCGCAAGTCCCTGCGCTCACTGAAGGCCAAGCCCGGCGCCCAGGTGGTCCGCCGACGTGGCGTGGTCTACGTGATCAACAAGAAGGACCCCCGCTTCAAGGCCCGCCAGGGCTGACGGAGGTCGCGTCCCACGACGGCCGCCCCGCGATCCCGCCGGGCGGCCGTCGCGCGTCACGGAGTTCCTTCCGGTCGGTCCCGGCCTTCCGGTCGGTCCCGGCAGGTCCGACGGGCTTGACGACTCCGATCCGACGAGCCGGCGCCCATGACGAAACCCGCCCTGCCGGTGCCGCCGGTGCCGCCCGTGCCGGCCGGTCGCCGGTGCCGCTTCGCCCCAGGGCTGCCCCCTGCCGCGGACCCCGTACGCTCGCCCCATGTCCCCGCACATCCTGATCCTCGGTGGTACCGCCGAGGCCCGCCGTCTCGCCACCGAGTTGGCGGGGCGCCCCGGAGTCCGTGTCACGACCTCGCTCGCGGGCCGGGTCGCACGGCCGGGCTCGTTGGCCGGAGAGGTGCGCATCGGCGGGTTCGGCGGGGCGGCCGGCCTCGCCGACTGGCTCCGCGAACACCGCGTGGACGCGCTGGTGGACGCCACCCACCCCTTCGCCGAGATGATCACCGCCAACGGGGTGGGCGCCGCCCGGGCCACCGGAACCCCCTCCGTCGTCCTGCGCCGCCCCGGCTGGCAGCCGCGCCCCGGCGACGACTGGCACCCGGTCCCGTCCCTGCCCGCGGCGGCCGCCGCCCTGCCCCGCTTCGGCCCCCGTGTCTTCCTCGCCACCGGCCGTCTGGGCCTGTCCGCCTTCGCCCACCTGACCGACCGGCACTTCGTCGTACGGTCCGTGGAGCCCCCCGAGCCCCCCATGCCCCGGCACACCGAAGTGCTGCTGGCGCGCGGGCCGTTCACCGTCGCCGACGAGACCGCGCTGCTGCACGGGAACCTGATCGACGTCCTGGTCACGAAGGACAGCGGGGGAGCGGCCACGGCCGCCAAACTCACGGCCGCACGGGAACTGGGGCTGCCCGTGGTCGTCGTACGGCGGCCCCCGCTGCCGGACGGCGTGACGGCGGTGCCGGATGTCGCCGGCGTACTGGAACGGCTGGGGCTCGATCCCGTGTGAACCGTCTCGGGCGTCAGGCCGTCCTGGCGTCAGGCGTCAGGTCCGCCGGCTGTTCGGACAGCCCGTCGGTCAGGTCCTCGACCAGCAGACGTTTGCCGATGGTGTCGACGGCGGCCCGCAGCTCGGCGCCCGAGGGATGGCACCGACAGCATCCGTACGGCCTCGGACAGGCCGTGAGCTGGTGCTTTCCGGGACGACGTCCTGCTCGGTGAGCTGAGTGAGTACGGCTGTGACCAGCCGAACTCGGCATCCAGCCCGAGGCGTACGACCCGGAACTCGACGTCGACTTCACCCCGCTGCGCGAGCAGGACCTGACCGCCGCCGGTCGCGGCCAGGCCGCCTGAGCCGTGAGGGAACCAGCTGGTGACGCCCTTCACAGGAGCGGGCCGGCATACCCCGGAATCCTGCTGCTCTTCAGTGGAGATCCGACTGGACCTCGGTCAGTCGATGCCTTCGACGATGCGGAAGTCGCGCTCGACGCCGTCGGAGAGGGCGACCAGCGCCTCCTGGTAGGCCGCACTCTCGCGCGCCGCGACGGCCTGCTCGAAGCTGTCGAACTCGATCAGGACGGTGCGCTCGGCGATTCCGGCGTCATGCGCCACGACCCGACCGCCACGGGAGAGGACCCGGCCGCCCCCGGCCTTGACGGCCGTTGGGGCCAGCTTGTTGTAAGCAGCCAGCTTCTCAGGGTCTGAAATGGTGCGGTAGACGCTGACCCAGTAGCCCTTGGGCATGGAACCTCCAGTGTTGGGATGAGTGCATCTGACTTACGGGTTGGTCTCGGACGAGCGCCGGCGGGCGAGAGCGAGGCTTGTCAGCGTCGTGATCGCCATGGCGCCGATGCCGACCAGCGCCGCGGTGGTGTAGGCGCTGTCGTCGGGGAAGAGGTGGCCGGGGCCGGTGCCCGCGGCGAGGATCAGGCCGCCGATGGCGCTGCCCAGGGAGTACCCGACGCTGCGGACGACGTAGTTGAAGCTCATGGCGCTCGACGTCTCGCTCTTGGGGGTGACGGCCAGGATGACGCCGGGCATCGCGGCCGAGAAGCCGCCGACGCCGAAGCCGAGCACGCCCATCGTCGCGAACAGTTCGGCCAGGTCCGACCGGTCCGCCGCGAACAGGGCGAACCCGCCGCCGACCACGACGGCGCTGCCGGCCAGGAGCAGGGGGTCGGCGATCCGCGTCCGGACCCGCGGCGTGAGTTTGCCGGCGACGAACCCCAGCACCGAGAACGGGATGAGGACCAGCCCGGCGACGAAGGTCGTCAGCCCGAAGCCGTAGCCGGCGCCGTGCGGCGTCTGCGCGTACCGGGTGATGAGCGTGAGCAGGAGGTACATGCCGATCCCGCCGACGAACATGGCGAGGTTCGCCCCGGCGACCGCCGGGTGCCGCACCGCCCGCACATCGACCAGGGGTGTCGTGCTGCGCAGCTCGATGACGGCCCAGACGCAGAGCAGCACCACCGCGACGACGGCGAGGCCCGCCGCCACGGCGAGGTGCCGGCTCCACAGAATCCGTTCGCCGGCGAGGAACAGCACCAGGAGCAGCGCAGCGGCCAGGACGACCGCGCCTGCCACGTCCACGTGGGCGGAGCGGCCTTCGGGGGCTTCGGGCATGGAGCGCCACGCGGTCAGGAGGGCGGCGGCGGTGACGACCAGGCCGAGGCCGTAGGCGGCCCGTACCCCGCCGAGCTCGGCGAGCAGTGCGGCCAGCGGGTATCCGACGCCGGACCCGATGATCGAGACCACCGAGATCAGGGCGATCACGGCCGCGCTGCGCTCCTCGGGGAGGTGGTCCCGGGCCACGCCCATCATCAGCGCCGTCAGCCCGAGCCCGACGCCCTGGGCCGCCCTGCCGGCCAGCAGCCACGCGAACGGCAGCGGCAGCACGGTGAGCGCGCTGCCGGCGACGACGACCGCCAGCGTGGCGAGGATCGTGGCCCGCCGGTGCGGGCCGGCTCCGAGCCGGCCCAGGACCGGAGTGGCGACGGCGCCGCTGAGCAGCGCGACGGTCAGCGTCCACTGCGCGCTGCCGAGCGAGACGTGGAACGAGGTCGCCACGCTGGTGATGAGCGGTGTCCCGAGGCTGGCGACCGCCGCCACGACCAGAGCGATGAACATCAGGGCGGGGACCAGCAGCCGCGCCTCGGAACGCGCCACCGGGAACGCCTTCACCGCGGCCCCGCCGACCGGCTGCCCGGTCACTGCTTCGGCCCTTCGCGGTCCTGGCTTTCGAGCTCTGCCAGATGCTTCAGCGCCGGAAGGGCTGCCACCAGCGCCTCGACCTCGTCGCCGGCGAGCTCGCCGATCAGCCGCTCGAACGCGTGGACGCCCGCCTGGCGCCGCGTCCGGACATAGGAGGCGCCGGCCTCGGTCAGGCACACCAGCGTGACCCGCTTGTCGGACGCGTCGCCCCGCCGCTCGACCAGGCCGGACTCCTCCATCACCCGGACCAGGGCGGTCATCGCGGGCTGGGTGACGCCCTCGACCGCGGCCAGATCGGTGATGCGCCGCGGGCCGGTCCGGTCCAGGGTGGCCAGGGTGGCGGCGGACGTCAGGCTCATGTCCCGGGGCAGGCGTCTCGCGGCCCTGGTTGCCAGGCCGTAGAGGGCTGCCCCGATGGCGGCGGACGCGTCAGGAGCGGTGTCTTGACGACTCATGCTCGAAACATAGCATTTTTATATTCATAGTTTATGTAAATGGTCCGACTGGCGCGGGCGGCGCGCCCCTTGAGCAGGCCGGCCCGCCGGATCCGGGTCAGTGCCAGGCCCAGCAGCCGGTCGGCGCGGTCGCCCTCGGCGAGCCGCTCGCGGAAGTCGGACAGCACGCTGTGGTGGAAGCCGGGGTCTTCCAGCTCCAGGCCGAGGGCGTACTTGAGGTCGATGCGGCAGCGCACCGCCTCGGCGGTCTGGCGGTCCGACAGGTTCAGCGCGTACTGCAGCACGCATACGGTGGCCAGCTGCGCGGGTGGCCCGGGGCGGCCGTCGCGCGGGTACCAGGCGGTGAAGTCCTCGTCGCTGAGCAGGCCGTCGAGGCGGTCGCGGATCCACATCGCGGTGGTCCCGTGGGGGTTGCCGGCCCGGGCGACCCGCACGGTCGGCGCCGGGATCTCGGCTCCGGGACGGGGCTGGAGGGACTGTCCGTCCTCAAGATTCCCGACAGAGTCCGACCCGGAAGACCTGGCGCGCATCGCGTCGTACCTGACCGAACACATCAACCGTTTCGGCGAGTACAGCACCCGCGAACTCGGCATCCGGCCCGAGGCGTACGACGTATACCCCGGAATCCTGCTGCGAGGGTCAGCCTCCAACACCGTGGCCCGGGCAGGTGATCCGACAGCGCTGCCGTGGGGGCGGGGTTTGTGAGGGTTCTTGTGGGCCCTCGCCGTATTTCAGAGGGATACCCGCGCTGTTCTGCCAGCGGCAGAACAGCGGCCGGACCGGGCTCGACGATCACTACAGTCCAGTCTCATGACGACGATCACGACGCGTACGGTCGAGTATCCGGCCGACGGTTTGACGATGACCGGGCACCTCGCGCTCCCGGCCGGTGTCGACCGCCGGCCCGCGGTGCTGCTCGGACCAGAGGGCATGGGGCTCAGCGACGTCGAGCGCCGCCGGGCCGATGCTCTCGCCGAGCTGGGATATATAGCGCTGGCCTTCGACCTCCACGGCGGGCGCTACTTGGGCGACCCCGAGGAGATGTTGGCCCGTTGCCTGCCGCTGCTCGCCGACCCCGACCGGATGCGGGATATCGGCCACGCGGCGCTCGACGTGCTGCGCGCCGAACCACGGACCGACCCCGACCGGATCGCCGCCGTCGGCTACGGCACCGGGGGCGCCATCGGGCTGGAACTCGGACGCGACGGCGTCAACCTGCAGGCCATCGGGACAGTCAACGCACTGACCACGGGCCGACCGGGCGAGGCGGCGCGCATTCGCTGCCCGGTGTGGGCCGGGGTCGGGTCGGAAGACCCGATCATGCCGCCCGCGCAACGGAACGCGTTCACCGCTGAGATGCAGGCCGCGGGCGTCGACTGGCGCCTCGCGGTCTACGGCGGCGCCTTGCACGCCTTTCACCACCCGCCGGTCGACCACCCCGTGGTCCCCGGCGTCGGCTACCACCCACGGCACGCGCAGCGAGCCTGGCGCGACGTCGTCGACCTGCTCGCCGAGTGCCTGCCCGTGACGGAGGATCCGGGGCATGACCCAGGTACGCATGCTGGCCCCGGGCACTGACAGTCCACTCCCCTCAGGTCCGCACAGCAGAAACGCATTCGGGCGGTTACTCGATCGCGGAGACGTATTCACAACTACCGCAGTAAATACCGGATTTACTGTGGCAGAGCCCCTGCCGTGATCACCGCGACCTGCGGCGGACCAATCCGGCCGCCGGGGCGAGGTGTACGCATTTACTGCGGCAGTACCGGAAGGGCGGGACGGCGCGACGATCGAACCGGTGACCGAACTCGGGAGCGGGGGCGCACTGCGGTTGCCGCGCGCTCGGGTCGTACCTCTGTCCGCCCCGCCGTCGTCGTACACCGCGGCGATCGAGCGGTACCTCACCGGCGCGGGCATCGCGAAGTCCTCCGCGCGGATCTACCGGATCTCCCTCACGACGTGGGGATGGATGCTCGCCGGCGAACCGCCGCCGACCGGACCCGCCCGCCGAGGCGCGAAACCGCCCGTCTTCCCCGTCGCCGCGATCGACGACCCGGCGCTGCCGGAGGTCCTGGCCGAACTGGCGGCGGCGCGGGCGGACGAGATGGACGCCGACACCGTCAACCGGGAGCTGCCCATCGCGCGCAAGGCGATCGGCTGGTGGCAGCGCCAAGGCTGGATCGAGTGCGATCCGACGATCGGCATCCAGCGGCGGCCGGCGCCGCCGGACCGCACCAAGGCTCTCGCGGAGAACCAGATCGCCGCCCTGTGGCGCCTCGACGTCGCGCTGCGGGAGAAGACGCAGTGGAAGATGCTCTACGAGTCCGCCGCACGGGCCGACGAGGTGCTGTGCCTCAACGTGGAAGACCTCTACCCGCAGGACAAGCGCGGCGGGATCACCGCCAAGGGCGGGGCGACCGGGTGGATCCACTGGCAGTCCGGCACCGCCCAGCTCCTGCCCCGTCTCATCGCCCGCCGTACCCGCGGCCCGCTGTTCCTCACCGACCGCAAGGCCCCGGCCGGAACACCCACGCTCGACGTGTGCCCGGAGACCGGCCGGGCCCGGCTCTCCTACCGCCGCGCTGAGGAGATCTTCGAGGAGAACACCCGGCTGCTGGCAAACCCCCTCGCCTCGCCCGACGACATCGAGGACCTGGACGGCTGGACGCTTCACCGGCTACGTCACAGTGCCCTGACGCACGACGCGGAGGACGGCACCTCCACCCCGATGCTGCCGGCCCGCTCCCGCCACGCCTCCGTCCGCTCCCTGGAGCGCTACGCCCGCCCCGGCGTCGACTCGGTCGCCCGGCACGTCGCCGAACGCGACCCCGCTGCACGTCGCCGCAGGTAAATCCGAGCGCATCAGTGCTTCAAGATCATCCCGTACCGGAACGCGCCGCCGTCCGGAAATACCCGCGGTCTCTGGCCGTGTCGCTCCGGGAAAACCTGCAACCTGTCGTGCTCCACCCTCCTACCTCCGTTGGCGTGCCGCCAACGCCCGCCAACGCGACATCCTGGCAGGTGAAGGCGAGTTGTGGCTCAACCGGGGCGCCGGGACGTGTCAGGCCGACCGTCGGCGGGCTGCGAGGAGGGCGACATCGTCCTCGCGGACACCGATCGCCAACTGCGCCAGGAGCGTGTCGAGCAAATCCTCCAACGGGCCGTCCACCGGTAGGCGCAGACGCGTGAAGGCTTGCAGCGAGACGTCGATGTCTGTGCCTCGTTCTTCAACGAGGCCGTCGGTGTACAGCAGCAACACCGTGCCGGGCGCGATGGGCACGGTTCTTGCCTCGTAGTCTCCGAGCTCGGTGCCGAGGGGCGGACCAGCCGTTACCCAGAGCACTTCCGGCGGGCACCCGGAACGCAGCATGACGGGAGGCAGGTGCCCGGCGCTGGCCAGCGTGCAGGTGCCGGTCCGGGGGTCCATGAGCGTGAGCAGGCAGGTGGCAGCGCGGTCGAGTCCGATATGTGCGACGCGCCGGTCGACCTCGCTGAGAATGGCATCGACCGTTGCGCCGGTGGCAGCCACCGTGCGCAGGAGAGCACGGTACTGACTCATGGCGACAGCCGCGTGGAAACCGTGTCCCATCACGTCGCCCATGACCAGCAGGGTGCGGCCGTCCGGTAGGGGGATCGAGTCATACCAGTCGCCCCCCACCAGAGCACTGCGGCCGGACGGGAGATAGCGGGTGGCGACTTCCACATCAGGGTGAGGGCTGTGCGGTTCGGACAGCAGGGCTGCCTGGAGTTCGCGCGCCATGGTGTGTTCGGTGGTGTACCGGTGGGCACTGTCGATGGCGACGGCGGCACGGGCGGCCAGGCCCTGGGCTGTCAGGATGTCCTCGTCGCTGAAAGGTGCCGATGCACCCGCCCGCCCCAGGAGAACGGCGCCGACCGAGCGGCCTGTGGTGGGGAGCGGGACGAGGAGAAGCGAGTGGATGCCGGCCGAGCGCCAGACGCCCACCCGCTCGGGGATGGGCGTCACCTTGCGCATGAGGTCGTCCGAGGCGTGGTTGGCGAGCCACGGGCGGCCGCTGTTCATGCAGTTGCGCACCACGTGGCCGCGTGCGATGTCCAGGTGGTCGCCCGGCACCCCCAGCAACAGCAGGTACCTCCTCAGTTCCCGAGCCGCTGATACGGCCATGATGCGCAGGCGCAGCATTCCGGCGAGCGACAGGGGTCCGTTGCCCTGCTCCTCCTCGACGAGGGTTGCCACTCCGACCGCGTCGGCCAGGGACGGCACCAAGAAGTCCGCGAGCTCAGTGCACGTGGTCCGGGCGTGGAGCGTGGTGCCGATCCGTGTGGCCGCGGTGTCCAGCAGAGCAAGCCGCTGATGTACGCGTTCCAGGTCGGACAGGTACCAGCGCAGATTGCTGACCTCCACACCGATTCCGCACACGCCCAGGACCTGGCCATCGGCTTCCAGACGGTGGAAGGTACCGCGCCACCGCCGACGGCCCGGGTGCGAGGAGGAGTCTGCCGGAGGGCCCGCGACGGTGGTCTCCCGTGGCCGGCCATCTTCCAGGACATGCCTCACGACTTCGTCCGCGGCCTCCCCACTTGGCAGGACCTGGCTCAGCGTCCGCCCACGGAAGGCCGCAGCGGGCATGCCACTGGCCCTGGCCCATGCGGGATTGACGTACAGGTAACGCAGCTCTTGATCAAGAACGACGACAGAGGCTTCGGTGCCTTCGACCATGCCGCGCAGCAGCCCGCACTCGCACGGGGCTCCCGTCGGATGATCCAGGCTGCCCAGTTCTGTCAACAGAGCGTGATCCTGCCCCAAGGGCCACTGCGGTGGCGGACGTCGAGCCTGCACCTGTCTCCTCGGTTCGTGGTCCCGGTCAATCCGCCGCATCCCCTCGTGAGCCGGCACGGTACGGACCGCGCCTGGCCCGTGCCGGGTACGCCGACACACTGCAAGGCATGATCGCGCGTGTGTGGTCGCAACACCTCCGGGCTGGACGAGACTCACCCGATCTGGGTACGGAGCGAGCGGGTGCCCGGTGGCCTTCCCCGGTTCGCCGCCCTGCCGCACGGATTGCGATGACCGCCCCGGGGCGGCCTCACCGACACCCTGTCATGTCATGTCTGGCTCAGAGATGTGTAAGTCAGACAGTAAGTAAGGCCCTGACGTCAGCCCTCCGATGCGAACCGACGTCAGAGGTGTGTCGGCTGCGCGGATCGTCCGAGGCGCGGGGCTGGATACGCTGACGGCATGATCGAGAACCTCCCTCCCTGTCCGAAGTGCTCGTGTGAGTACACCTACGAGATGAACGCCCTGGCGGTATGCCCTGAGTGCGGCCACGAATGGGTTGTGGCCGAGGCCGGTGCCGAGGGTGGTGACACCAGGGAGCGCGTCGTCAAGGATGCCGTCGGCAATGTGCTGCAGGACGGCGACAGCGTGGTCGTCGTGAAAGCGCTGAAGGTCAAGGGCAGCCCCTCGGGGATCAAGGCCGGCACCAAGGTGCGCAACATCCGGCTGGTCGACGGCGTCGACGGGCACGACATCGACTGCAGGGTCGAGGGTTTCGGAGCGATGCAGCTCAAGTCGAGCGTGGTCAAGAAGGCCTGACTCTGCGACCGGCGCCCCCGTCCTGGCGGGGCCACCTGGGCCGTAACCGGATGCCGAATTGCATAATTTTGCAATTGGTTAGATGTTGTGTTGGCTGTGCTCGCAGGTGCCGCGGGCGCAGCCTTTCGCGTCCGCCCCGAGGTGGGGTCTGAAGGGGAAGCCGAGGGGTTGTGTCCTGTGAACCATGCAGCCCTGAAGCAGCCACCACATGACCACTCAGCCCTGACGAAGGACGTACAGGCACCCCGCATTCTCTTGTCCAAGCCACCTGGGATACCTCCCGTTCTGCTTCCGGCCAACCTTCCAGGCAGCTTGAGGTCGCCGTGTGAGCCTTCTCCTCCGAGAGGAATACGCCCAGGATCCTGATCTCCTCGCCGTGGCCGGGTCTTCCGGGATCGGAAAGCAGGTACAGATCCTCGGGCAGGGTCCCTGGGGCCCGGTCAGCCGTCGTCGCCCCGTGCCGTCGGGAGGCGGGCCAGGCGGCTCGGCGCGCCAGTCACCAGCGGGTATGGCTCCGCGGTGTCCAGCCGATCATGTCGCGGGTTCCCCGCAGCGCGCACCCTCGACAGCCGCCCGGCAACCGCGACGGGGCTCCGCCCGCGCATGCCGGTCCAGATTGACGCAACCACCTGGTTGCCATAACATCGCAACCAGGTGGTTGCTATACCTATGGAGGTAGTCATGGCATTCCCTGATCGCATCGAGCGGACCATCGAGATCGCGCACACGCCGGCCAAGGTGTGGGCGGCGCTCACCACGGCCGAGGGACTGAGCGCCTGGTTCGGCCAGCAGGCGGGGATCGATCTGCGCCCGGGCGGCTCGGCCTGGATGAAATGGGACGGCGGCCACACCGCCGACATGCGGGTGGAACGGGTGGAGGAGCCGACGGTGTTCGGCTACACCTGGAAGGTCCCGGGGCTTCCCGAGGACGATCCGCGCCGCACCTACGTGGAGTTCACGCTCGAACCGGTCGCCTCCGGCACCCGGCTGACGGTGGTCGAGACCGGCTTCGCCCAGCTCCCGGACGAGGTCCGCGGCAAGGAGTACGACGACCACACCAAGGGCTGGACGCACGAACTGGGCGAACTGGTCGACCACCTCGATGCCGCGGCCTGACACCGAGGCGATCGCCGAACAGGTCTTCGCGGCCCTGGCCGACCCGAGCCGGCGCGCCATCCTGGCCGCGCTGGCTTCGGGAGGGCCGGCCACGGCCACGGACCTGGCCGCGCGGCTGCCGATCACCCGGCAGGCGATCGCCAAACACCTGACCCTGCTGGCCGAGGCCGGCCTGGTGACGGCCGAACCGGGCGAGCGGCGCCGGGTGCGGTACCGGCTGTGCTCCGCGCCGATGCAGGTGGCGCAACAGTTCCTGGCCGCGCTGGCGCGCGACTGGGACGGCCCGCTCGGCGCGCTGAAGGACCACCTCGACGACCAGGCGCGCGGATCCACGTGACCGGGACCGGCGCGGAAGGAGATCCGATGGTGCACGCCGAATCCCCGCGGCCGGCCGAGCCGGCGATCGCGGCGGGGGTGGCACTCGGGCTCGCCGCGGCCTGCTGGGCGGTCTCGCTCTGGCTGATGCGCGGCATGGACATGGGGCTCGCGACCAGGCCCGGGGCGTCGGGGCTCTTCGCCGCGACGTGGACGACGATGATGGCGGCGATGATGCTGCCGGGCGCGGCCCCGGCCCTCGCCAGGCATGTCCGCCGGAACGGCGGGTTGCGTGGTGCGCTGCCGTTCACCGGGTCCTACCTGGCCGTCTGGGTACTCGCAGGCGTGGCGGCGTACGCGCTGGACCGGCCGCACGGGTCGGCGGTCGCCGGCGTGGTGGTGATCGCGGCGGGCGCCTATGAACTCACGCCGGTCAAGCGACGCTTCCGCCAACGCTGCCACGAGGACGCCGGTTGCGGACTCAGGTTCGGGTTGTACTGCGTCGGCTCAAGCTTCGGACTGATGGCGATGCTGCTGGCACTGGACGTGATGAGCCCGCTGTGGATGTCGG